>CAMCBC010000093.1 GCA_945872775.1 Spirosoma fluviale
AATCCAGTTCTCTACTTTTTTCTTCGCCATCAACCACATCGCCACAAAGGCCGAAGCAGTCGTAAACGAGTCCCAGTAGGGTACAGTACTGTCTGTAAATTCAAGCAAGACAAAAACCAAGAGCAAAAAGGAACCAAAAAAAATGGCCAAGGACACCAGCCAACCCCTTGCATCAAGCCAAGTGACGGCTAAGGCCTCACCCCCTTTTTTTGGGGTATTCCAGAGGTACCAACCATAGATAGACATCCCAAAATAGTAGGCATTGATGCCCATATCTGCATAGAGCCCATAGTTAAAGCAAATCCACACATAGATCAGCACCGAGACGATGCCTGTGGGATACACCCAAATGTGCTGCTTTGTAGAAAAATACACGGATAGAATCCCCATAAACACCGCAAGACCCTCCAGCCAACTGAGTTGCTGCAGCCCTTCTGCCAATCCCGTACGGAGAAATTCAAAATCCATGATGCGAAGAAAAGGATAAATTTGAGAGCGAAAACCTAAGCCACCGGTTAATTTAGGTTCCTTCCACTCAAATTTGTGGCAAAGAAGTAACTTTTCCTGCAGTTGCCAGGTTTGATTGCTAAATTGCGCTTTATGAAGTTGCCCAGTATCCAGCCCACCCAAGACATTGATTCCCTCGATCCGAAGGACTTTATTTTGATTAAAAATGCTCAGGTCAACAACCTGAAGCACCTGAGTGTGGCCATCCCTAGAAATGCCTTTGTAGTCATCACGGGTTTGTCGGGCTCGGGCAAATCCTCCTTGGCCTTTGACACCCTTTTTGCAGAGGGGCAGCGCATGTATGTGGAGAGTTTGAGCTCATATGCACGCCAATTTCTGGGCAGAATGGAGAAGCCCGAAGTGGAATACATCAAGGGTGTGGCTCCCGCTATTGCCATCCAACAAAAAGTAAGCACCAAAAATCCGCGCTCCACCGTAGGCACTACCACCGAAATCTACGATTACCTGAAACTCTTTTTTGCGCGGGTAGGCAAAACCTACTCTCCCATTTCTGGGAAAGAGGTCAAGCACCATACCGTCAGCGACATTGTAGATTTTGTGCATTCCTTCGAGGAAGGCTCCAAAGTGATGGTTTCCTGTCCACTGCAACCCAATGGAGATCGGAAACTGGATAAAGAGCTGGAGCTACTCCTTCAGAAAGGCTATACCCGAGTACTCCGGAACGGGGAAGTTTTGCTTCTGGAGGAACTATTGGGAGGAGGAAAAATCGAAAAAGGGAACTATGAAATCCTGATTGATCGCTTGACGGTCCAGAAAGAAGACGAGGACAACCAATTCCGCCTTTCTGACTCCATACAAACTGCCCTCTTTGAAGGGCATGGAAATTGCAAAATCACCCTCCCTGGACTAGAAACCCGTACTTTCTCAGACCGATTTGAGTTGGACGGGATGAGTTTTGAACTTCCCTCGGTCAATTTCTTTTCTTTCAACAATCCCTATGGCGCCTGCAAGCGCTGCGAAGGCTTTGGAACCGTCTTGGGTATCGACCGAGATTTGGTCATCCCGGACAAGGAACTTTCAGTATATGAGGGAGCCATTGCCCCTTGGCGAGGAGAAAGTGGAAAAGGCTGGTTGGAGCCTTTGCTAAAGAAAGGCATCGACTTTAATTTTCCCATTCACCGCGCCTACCAAGACCTCACGGAGAACGAAAAAGAGTTGATTTGGAAAGGAAATGGGTATTTCCGAGGACTCAACGAATTCTTCGAAGACCTCGAGTCCAAGACCTATAAAATCCAGTACCGGGTCATGCTCTCCCGATTCCGAGGACGTACGGCCTGTCCGGATTGCCGGGGCACACGCCTGCGAAAGGATGCCTCCTATGTCAAAATAGCCGGAAAGTCCATCACCGACCTGGTTTTGATGCCCATTGAAGATGCCCTCCATTTTTTCCAGACGATCCAGCTTTCTGCGCACGAAGCCAAATTGGCCAACCGACTCCTGAAAGAGATCAGCAGCCGATTGGAGTTTATGAATCAGGTGGGACTAGGCTACTTGACCCTCAACCGCCTTACCTCCAGCCTTTCTGGAGGCGAGTACCAGCGCATCAAGCTGGCTACTTCCCTGGGTTCGGCCCTGGTAGGCTCCATGTATATCCTGGATGAACCGAGTATTGGACTGCATCCGCGGGATACCGACCGACTGATTGAGGTGCTCAAAGCCTTGAAAAATCTAGGCAACACCGTAATCGTGGTGGAGCATGAGGAAAAAGTGATGAAAGCCGCCGATCAAATCATTGACATCGGGCCTGAAGCCGGTGCAAAAGGAGGCGAATTACTTTTCCAAGGAAGCATTGAAGAGCTGATTGCAACTGGGCAAACCTACACGGCAAAATACCTTCGCGGCGAGGAAAAAATATTCAACAAAACCGCCAACCGAACTTGGAAAGATTCCATTTGGGTCAAAGGTGCTCGAGAAAACAACCTTAAAAATTTAGCGGTACAATTTCCCCTGCATACCCTTACCGTCATCACTGGGGTATCGGGTTCGGGCAAGTCCACGCTCGTGAAGAAAATCCTCTATCCTGCCCTCGGAAGATTGCTGGGCACGGTAATGGACGAGACGGGCAAGTACGACAAGCTCGAGGGAGACTACAAAAAGGTCACGCAAGTGGAGTTTGTGGATCAAAACCCGATAGGGAAGTCTTCCCGCTCCAACCCCGTCACTTACGTAAAGGCTTACGATGTGATCCGCACCCTCTTTTCGGAGCAACCTCTCTCGAAGCAGCGGGGCTACAAGCCTGCCTTTTTCTCCTTCAATGTGGATGGGGGTCGTTGTGAAGCTTGCCAAGGGGAAGGAAACGTGACCGTAGAAATGCAGTTTATGGCCGACATCCACCTCACCTGCGAGTCTTGCAAGGGCAAGCGCTTCAAGAATGAGATTTTGGAGGTGACCTACAAGGACAAAAACATCTCCGAGGTGCTCGACATGACGATTGATGAAGCGATCGATTTTTTCAGCGGAAAGTCCCAACTCATCAATCGCCTGCTACCTCTGCAGGAAGTAGGCTTGGGCTACATTGGGATGGGTCAAAGTTCGAATACCCTCTCAGGAGGCGAGGCTCAGCGCGTGAAGCTGGCCTCCTTTCTGGGCAAAGGCGGAACAAAAACCGGAGATCACATCCTATTTATCTTTGATGAGCCCACCACCGGCTTGCATTTTCACGACATCAGCAAGCTCCTGATTAGTGTCAATGCATTGATCGAGCAAGGGCACTCCGTGCTGATCATCGAGCACAACACCGAGGTGATCAAGTGTGCAGACTGGGTGATTGACTTGGGTCCTGAAGGTGGAAATAAGGGCGGAAATCTCACCTTTGCCGGTACTCCAGAGGACTTGGCGAAGGAGAAGGGGAATTTTACTGGGGAATATTTGTAAATGGTTAGGGGGAAGAAGAAATGCGGTCGAAATACCGTGGAAATAAACCGAGCTTGTCCGCCGCGGCGGACAAGCTCGGTGAAATAATTTCCAACTCGAATCCCTACCCTATTTCACGGAGCGGCCCGCCGCGGCGGGTATTTCTACCCTATTTCCATTGTATTTCAACCTAGTCTAATCTCTCGGCTCTTGCCTCTAAAAAACAACTACTCCCTTCCCTAGCATCCTCCGATCCATTAGATCCTGCAAGGCCTGGGGAGCCTCGTCTAGCGTATATTTTTTGCCGACATGCTGCGCAATCGCACCTTCTTGAATCCATGCCAGCAGCTGCCGGGTATTCTGAAGGCTTGCCTTGGGCTCCAACTTGGCAAACTGTCCCCAAAACACCCCCACTACCGCACAGCCTTTCAACAAGGGGAGGTTCATCGGGAGCTTGGGAATCTCTCCATTGGCAAAGCCAACCACCAAATAGCGACCTTTCCAAGCCATCCCACGCAGGGCAGCTTCGGAAAATTTTCCTCCCACCGGATCATACACTACATCCACTCCATTCCCTCCGGTCAACTCTTTGATTCGCGTTTTTAAGTCCTCGGTTTCGTAGTTGATTGTTTCCACCGCCCCCTTTTCTCGGCAAAGGGCCAGCTTTTCTTCGGTAGACGCTGCGGCTATTACCCTTGCGCCCATCAAAGTGCCTAGTTCGACGGCAGCCAAGCCTACCCCCCCTGCAGCGCCTAGCACCAAGAGCGTTTCACCCGCCTGCAGCTGTGCACGATCTTTCAACGCATGGTAGGAAGTGCCATAGGTATACAGTGTCGTGGCCGCTACCTCAGCAGTAAGGCCAGGAGGCAAAGGAAAAACCCGATCCAGATCTACGGCTACTTTCTCCGCAAAACCTCCCCATCCACATAGCGCAAGCACCCGTTGCCCCAGTTCAAATCCCTGTACCTCATCGCCCAATTCCACGATAGTGCCTGCCACTTCTCCGCCAGGAGAAAAGGGCAGTTCGGGGGTAAACTGGTACTTATTTTGGATAATCAACACATCTGGAAAGTTAACCCCACAGGCCTCCACCGCGATGACCACCTGCTTGGAACTCGAAATAGGGCTGGGAATGTCCAGTACCTGCAAGGTATCCGGAAGTCCAAATTGGGAACAGACAACTGCTTTCATAGTAGGGGGTTTTTGCCGAAGGCGTGGAGATACAAAAGAAGGAAAAAAGAAGGAATATTGGCTCGAAAGGGATAATTTTGAGTCCAATTCACCCCTAAGACTTTCTTTCATGTCCGTAGCATCCTACCTCGAAAAAAATAAAGATCGCTTTCTTCAAGAACTCTTTGACCTGCTCCGCATCCCATCAGTAAGTGCCGACCCCAAGTTTAAGCAGGATGTCGTCGCAGCTGCTCACTTTGTCAAAGAAGCTATGGAAAAAGCAGGAGCAGATACGGTTGAAATCTGTGAGACGGCGGGCTATCCCATCGTCTATGGGGAAAAAATGATTGACCCTGCACTTCCAACAGTCCTCGTCTACGGGCACTACGACGTGCAGCCTGCAGATCCCTACGAACTCTGGGATTCCCCCCCTTTTGAACCCGTGCTCAAGAAAACGGCCATCCATCCGGAAGGAGCCATCTTTGCCAGAGGCGCAGCAGACGACAAAGGACAGTTTTACATGCACATCAAAGCCTTTGAAGCGATGATGGCTACAGGCGCTCTTCCCTGCAATGTCAAGTTTATGATTGAAGGCGAGGAGGAAATCGGCTCAGACAACCTGGACACTTTTGTCCTGGCAAACAAAGAGCGCTTGCGTGCCGATGTGATCTTGATTTCCGATACGCACATGATTGGCATGCAGGATCCTTCCATCACGGTGGGCCTTCGCGGCATGGCTTACATGGAGGTGGAAGTCACCGGATCCAACCGGGATCTGCACTCCGGCACCTATGGAGGAGCGGTGGCCAATCCGATCAATGTGCTTTGCAAGATGATCGCTTCCCTCAAGGACGAAAACGAGCACATCACCATCCCTGGGTTTTACGAGAAGGTACAAGAACTAAGTGCGGCCCAGCGTCAGCGCCTCAACGAGGCTCCATTTGACCTTTCCGAATACAAGGGCAAACTAGATATCCAAGACGTACACGGAGAAAAAGGCTACAGCACCATTGAGCGAGTAGGCATCCGACCTACCCTAGACGTGAACGGCATCTGGGGTGGCTACACCGGCGAGGGAGCTAAAACAGTCCTTCCGTCCAAGGCTTACGCCAAGATCTCCATGCGTCTGGTACCGGATCAGGACTGGCACGAAATTGCCACGCTTTTTGAAAATCATTTCAAGGCCATTGCCCCGTCTTCCGTGACGGTAAAAGTAAAAGCCCATCATGGCGGTGCCCCTGCCGTGGTGTCTGATTCTTCCTTGGGCTACCAAGCAGCAGAGGCGGCTATGGAAGAAACCTTCGGCAAACGACCCATCCCAACCCGTGAGGGGGGCTCTATTCCTATCGTGGCCCTATTCCAAAAGGAACTGGGTTCGGACCCGATCCTCTTCGGCTTTGGTCTGGATACGGACGCACTTCACTCTCCCAACGAGCACTATGGGGTGAAAAACTACCTCATCGGCATCGAAACCATCGCTGCCTTTTTCAGACACTTTAGCGTCGCCCACGGAAAGTAAATTTTCCGATTCGCTAGAGGGTTGAGAAACCTTCACGTACCCTTCGCTGTTTTCCTTGGTAAACCCAGCTTTTCATGTTCCAATTCTCAAAAAAGTCAGTCCTGCTCCTCACACTTTTCCTTCTGCTCCTGAGCCCTTTGGCACAGGCTCAGCTGGTGAAGCCCCCTGTTTGGAACATCCGACTGGAGGGCAAGGAACTTGAAGTGGGCAAGACTGCCACCATGGTGATGGAAGCGCAAATCCCCATGGGCTGGTACGTGTATTCCAATGATTTTGACAAGAATCTCGGCCCCTTACTGACCGAATTTATTCCAGCAAACTCGCCCGATTTTTCGGTGGCAGGAAAGCTTCAAGGTATCCAGGCCAAAAAGAAGTACGACGAGGTTTGGGAAGGAGACATCACTTACTTTATGGGAAAAGGGCGCTTTGAGCAGCCCATCACCCTACTTAGCACTGCGGGAGTCGTTAAGGGTTCGCTCGAATACCAAATGTGTACAGATCTCACTGGGCAGTGCATCAACTACGAGCAGGACATCGAGGTCAGATTCACGGCCAAAGCTGCTACTGTAATTGCTCAAGAAGCTACCCCGGTTCAGAAGGCCGATACCTCCACAACTGCTCCCCCAGCCTTGGCAGCGAATTCCTCAGTGGAAACTGCGGACTCTACCCAAGGTATTGGAATTCCAGAGCAGGAACAAGTCCCCCTAACGGAACCCGCAGAATCGGAATCCCTAGTTGGATTTATGGTGCTGGCCTTTTTAGCTGGACTTGCTGCGCTGATCACCCCTTGCGTTTTCCCGATGATCCCGATGACCGTGAGCTTCTTTACAGGAAGAGCAAAAAAACGATCCGAAGGCATACGGCAAGCATTTATCTACGGCGTTTCGATTATTGGCATTTATACCATCGCTGGCACCGCTGTAGCCGCTATTCAGGGGCCTGAGTTTGCCAACTGGCTAGCTACCCACTGGGTGCCCAATGTATTCTTCTTCGCCATTTTTGTGGTCTTCGCCTTGGCCTTTTTGGGGATGTTTGAACTGACACTTCCTTCAAGCTTTGTCAACAAAATAGATGCAAAAGCAGAAAAAGGAGGACTTGGAGGCGTATTCTTCATGGCCTTTACCTTGGTACTAGTATCCTTCTCCTGCACTGGGCCGATTGTCGGTTCCATCTTGATTTCCTCCGCAGGGGGGGAATTGGTGAAGCCTGTCCTTGGCATGTTTTCCTTTGGGTTGGCCTTCGCCATCCCATTTACCCTATTTGCGATCTTCCCCGAATGGATGCAGCGCCTTCCCAAGTCTGGGGGCTGGCTGAATACCGTGAAGGTGGTCCTGGGCTTCCTTGAATTGGCCTTGGCCTTCAAGTTCCTATCCATCGCAGACCTAGTCTACCATTGGGGTATCTTGGACCGAGATATTTTCTTGGCGATATGGATCGTCATCTTCTCTGCCTTGGGGCTTTACCTGCTGGGAAAAATCAGACTTCCACACGACTCCAAGATGGAGCACTTATCCGTACCTCGCTTGCTATTGGCTTTGGTCACCTTTGCTTTTGTGATTTACATGATTCCTGGACTTTGGGGAGCTCCATTGAAACTCCTCAGTGGCTACTTGCCTCCGATCACCACACAGCAGTTTAGCCTGACTGGAAGCACTGCAAGCAACGAATCAACCACCTCTTCAACCGAAGTGGTGCTGTATGGTGACTTACTTAAGATCCCTCACGGCATCCCCGGTTACTTCGACTACGAACAAGCACTTGCTGCTGCAAAGCGGGAAGGAAAGCCCCTGCTCATTGACTTTACCGGCCACGGCTGTGTGAACTGTCGCAAGATGGAAGAAAATGTATGGGTGGATCCTCAGGTGATGAAACGCTTGAAAGAAGACTTTGTGATGGTGGCCTTGTACATCGACGAGCGCCTTGAACTCCCCGAGAGCAAATGGTATACCTCGAGCTACGATGGGAAAGAGAAAAAAACCTTGGGCAAGCAAAATGCCGATTTCCAAATCACCCGCTTCAATAATAACGCACAGCCTTACTATGTCATCTTGGATCACCAAGAGCAGCTATTGGCTACTCCAAGAGGTTATGACACAGACATTGCTTCGTTCGTGGCATTTTTAGATGGAGCAAAAGCCAAGTTTCAGGCCAAAAAATAGGATTTACACCCCAAAAAATCGCGAATCAAAGGGGAAATCCACCCTGCTCTTGATTTGAATTCGTTCAAAATCTGGATGTGCGGGATTCAGCAGGTAATTGAAATCCCCAGGCACTACAGCCGAGGGTACTTGCAGCACGCAACTTTCCGCTGCAGCTACAAATTCATCTCCGATTCGCTGCGTTGGTATGAGGTGTGGGAAGTTGTTCCATCCAACAGGAAGGTTAGCTGGAGCCAGCGACCTCAAACTCACCTCATCCGGAATTTCCAATTCAACCATCTCGTAGTCCTTGGGCAAGAGTCCAAGAGAAAGGTGAACGGCCACTTCAGCCATGGCCAAAGCACGGCTATCTGCACAGTAGATCAGCGCCGTTCCTTTCGAATTCCAGCGATTGCCAGAACGGGAGGCTCCTTCACCAGATAATGGATTTGCATACTTTTTTCGTACCAAACGAAAGGCACGCATCAGACAAATATCCCTTGATCGATACGGTGTAGCTCCTGGATGACCAGCTCTTGGCCATAGGAGTCCTTCAACAACTCCAGCGGCATCTTGCCACCAAGCGCTGGACTGGCAGCATTGAGCCAGGCTTGGAACTCCTCCGGCGTATCAAATACCTCCAAGCCCAAGGCAGTCACTTCCGCTAGCTCAAGGATCTTCTCGGAGTGGATGGATTTGAAGAGGTAGTCCGGCTCTTTTTTGTAGCGCTGCAAGGACTTGAGCGAGATGTCCAAAAAATCCGACCACTCCTCGTCTGAAAAAGGAGCCATTTCTTTAATAGTCAAAAAAAGCGAGGTAGGTATCCCTTTACGAATCAACTCCACCAGCAGCATGCGATCGGCGAAGAAAGCAGTCAAAATCAACCCTTGAGTCAAGGCCTGCTGGGTTGCATAGCGGGGCAAAGACCTGGCATAGGTAGACATTTCTTCCGCTACGAGATGGACTTTTGGGGGAGGAGGAATTGGATACATAATCAAGAAAATTGTCTATGAATTTAAGACAATTTTCTTGAAATTCAAAAAAATAGGAAAGTTTTTACGGATAAATCTCCTCCAATACCTGCGCCAAACGTACGCTTGCAGCAATCAAACGCTCCTCAGCAATGCTGAAATTCTGGTACAGGTAGGGGTAGCTGATTTTCTTATTCTCTGGCAGATTGTACACCTGAGGCCGATAGCTCACCGCTTCTTTGAGCCAATCCTGCATCGTTCCGGCACGATAGGATGCTTGCAGTTGAGGCGTCATGCGACGATACAATTCTTCTCCCAATTCGGTGTAGCTCATCCCTTGGCGATCAATCATGCCACTATCCCAGAGGGCATGCAGGTTGGTCGGCTGCCCAAAAAACTCAATCCGCACATCGTTTCCACCCTTGTCAGTACCCGTCCCTACGTGGAGGGGCTGGTGGATATCCTCAATCATGTGAATGAGCATTTTTAGCTTTTCAGCTTCAGTTTTTGGATCCAGGCCTCCTTTTTTCAATTCTGCTTTGATTCGTTTGATGGCCTCGTAGGCATCGCCCGTTTTTTCTTGGGTGCTGGCATCGTACTCCCCGTTTTTACTGTTCAGGTAATGCCAGGTTGTCGCATAATCGTAGCTTTTGTCCGAACGAATGTCATCCATCCAG
>CAMCBC010000094.1 GCA_945872775.1 Spirosoma fluviale
CTATGTGGACCAAGGCAAGGACTTTGGCTCCCCAACCGTACGCGTGATCCAAGCTCCTAAGGTGGCACTTGTAGGTGGTACTGGAACTTCTTCTCTCAATTTTGGAGAGGTATGGCACTTCTTCGAAAAAGACTTGAAGTATCCGCTCATAAGCCTAGATGCTGCTTCGATGGGCAATGCTGATTTGAGTAGTTACGATGTGATCATCCTGCCTTCCGTGTTTGGCTCAGCTCTAAATGCTAATGCCCAAACCAAGTTGAACGACTGGGTGAAAGCCGGAGGAAAAGTGATTGCCATTGATGGCTCGGTCAACCTCTTTGCCAACAAGGAAGGATTCAAGTTGAAGACCTTTGATACGGAAGATGAGAAAAAAGCCGCCGAGAAAGCCAGTCAAGAACTTACTAAAAAAGAGCGCTTGGAGCCCTCCACTGAAGGAGAGCGCTTGGAAATCGCAGGAGGCACTGCCGGTGCAATCTATGAAATCAAGATGGATGAAACGCATCCGCTAGGCTACGGCACCGGGGGCAAATTCTACACCCTCAAAAACAACTCCAGCCGCTTTGCCTTCCTCAATGGAGGAGCGAATGCAGGGATTATTGCTTCTAATGATTCCTACAGAACAGGATTTATCGGCTTCAAAATCAAATCCCAAATGGGTCAATCCCTCGTGATCGGCGCGGAGTCTCAGGGAAGAGGACAGGTAGTCTATTTTGTGGATAACCCAATTTTCAGAGGCTTCTGGGAGAGTGGCAAGCTCGTGTTGAGCAACGCCATATTCCTAGTAGGGCAGTAAAAGGGCTCTTAAACCAATCATCTAATCCTCCCTTGCAAAATATTCAAGGGAGGATTTTTTATGCCATTCGTGTTGTTTTTGGGAAGCTGCTTTTCCATCCTTGTAAACCCCTGTTAATATTGAGTTTCAATGTCATTCGCTGCTGAATCCACTTATCGCTTCTGCCCAGTTTTTGCCAATTTTCTCGTGCTCTATCTATTCCTTGGCCTGGGTCGTTTATTTCTTGTATTCGTTCATAGCCTACTTTAGCAAGCCATTGTTTAAAAGGTTCTGCCTGAGGAGAATTTATAGACTGGATGATTCGGAATATATCTTTAACTGTTCCAGCTAAGGTTTTTCTTCTTTTTCCATTGGTAAGCATTTCTACCTGGGGACAATTTGTCCCTACCTAGCTCCCCAACTCCGAATCTCGCTTTCTTAGTTTTTTCAAATAGTAGGTTGGATTTACTGAATTTGTAAGTGCTTCAATAATATCAACAACCGAAAAATACCATTGTTCCTCTTTTTCATTCCAGTAGGAACGAATTTGTTTGCCTTCAAAAAATTTTAAATTGCTCATGTCCACTGATGTTTTGATTCCAAAATTCAACCCTCTGATCCAATCCTTCGATTTTAAAAATTTGGTAAGAATCGTCTAAAAATTAGTTGCTGTTTCATCAGATAAGATACGCTTTTTGGCCAGAAAGTTGTCAGCGTATTGACAAATAATGGGCTCTTTTGCTTTTTTGAAAATCTAAAAACCCCTTTAAATTTTTACGAATTTAGCTAGCGTAGAACAGTCCGCTCGTACTGAAAAGCCCAGATAAAGATTAGGTCGAAAAATTAGTCACTCAGGATTTTAGTTTATTTTCGCTGCAGGCCGCTTTTCAGTTCCCGGCTGTTTGGTTAAGTCGTCGCCTAGTGTCTTTCTATACTCGTTTGCTAAGGTAGTAAGTGCTTCTACTATTGCTGGATGCTGCGGGGCCAAATCGAAAGTTTCCCCTGGGTCCGTGGAGAGATCATAAAGTGCAAAAGGGACTTCTGCGGATTTATAGATACCTGGAAAACCGTCATTGCCTCGCGTGGTATTCAAGTACGTTTGGGACAAATGTGGGAAAACAAGCTTCCACTTTCCTTGTCGGATAGCTTTCAGACTATTGGCATCGTAATAGTAGACAAAATGGTCTCTCGGATTTGCGTCTACTACCTGCTGAAGCAAGGGTAAAATATTGACTCCATCAATTTTTTGCTTGGGTAAACCTGTCCCTGTTAGCGCTGCCAAAGTGGGGAAAATATCCATGGTCGTAGCTAGATTATTCGAAACGGTTCCTGCAGGGATTACTCCAGGAAAACTCATGATACAGGGTACCCGCACGCCGCCTTCCCAAGCAGATCCTTTGCCTTCACGTAAGCCACCACTGCTACCAGCATGGTTGCCAAAGGTGAGCCATGGTCCATTGTCACTCGTAAAGATGACGAGTGTTTTTTCGGTTAACCCATTTTTTTCTAAGGCACGCATCACTTCCCCAACGGAATCATCGATTTCAAGCAAAAGATCTCCAAAAAGCCCCGCTCCACTTTTGTTTTTGTAAGCATCAGAAACCGCTATCGGCACATGGGGCATGGAGTGCGCGAGGTACAAAAAGAAGGGATTCTCCTTGTTTCGGTCGATAAATTCAACGGCTCGCTCCGTATACATTCCCGTGAGTTGGGACTGATCTTCTAGGGTTTGAATAAGCTTCACCGGCTCAGTTCCTTCCAGTAGATACAGCGGGGGATATTTGAATTTTCGATCTGCAGTATCGGTCACGGGTTTACCATCGAATCCCACTGGCCACATGTCATTGGAATACGGCAAACCAAAATAAGAATCAAAACCATAGGAGGTAGGTAGATAGGGTGCTTTTGCCCCCAAATGCCATTTTCCAATCATGCCTGTTTTGTACCCTTTCTTTTTCACCAAGGAGGCCAATGTTTCTTCAGTTGGATTGAGGGCTACGGTAGACCAAGGCATCAAGGCGCCTGAGATACTCAAGCGATTGGGATAGCAGCCTGTAAGTAGGGCTGCTCTGGAAGCGCTACATACAGCTTGAGCAGCATAAAAATTAGTGAAGCGCATACCACTAGCGGCCAACTGATCGAGATGTGAAGTCTGTTGTGGATAACCGCCATAGACCCCTAAATCACCATAACCCATGTCGTCCATGAAGATGAGAACAAGGTTTGGGAGATCCGATGTAGCCAAATTTTCCTGTGCTTGAGCATTGAACCAAAGGAGGATGAATAACGGTAGGAAGAATCTTTTCATAGGTTGGGCTTCGGCTAATGACTTTCAGAATAATTGAAACAACGTACTAGTGCTAAATTTATCAAAAATTAGGATTGAAAGACTATCCTTAATTTTCATATCACTTCTACCTGCTGCAGGCCATGAACTTCTTTTCCAAGTGTAATGATTCAAATGGCAGATCAGTTTGAGGTAGCCGAATTCGGATTAATTAATCTTCTTTACAAATATGATGTGATCATCCTGCCTTCCGTATTTGAATCCGACTTGTCCGCTTCTGCCCAAAGTAAGTTGAGCGACTGGGTGAAGGCCGTAGGAAAAGTGATTGCGATCGATGGCTCGGTCAACCTCTTTGCCAATAAGGAAGATTTCAAATTGAAATCCTTTAATTCGGACGAGGAGAAAAAAGCCGCCGAGAAAGCCAATCAGGAGCTTGCCAAAAAACTGCAGCCCTTCAATTCGTTAGTTTCTAATACAGCGAACGGATTTTCCATCCCCTCTGACTGAGGTGCTTACAAACGCTTGAGATTCACTGATTACAACTACCCGAGATCTGTTTCCGTCCACTGTACTCGTCCAATAATAGCCCCCAGATCCCGCCAAAGAAATATCTCCAGTACTGGCAGATCGGCTGCCTGCCATGGGTAATTTCAGCGAGGAGACAAAGGCTCCAGCGTTATTGTTGCTACTCCAACCAGCGATTTCTAAGTTCCATTCCGCAACAGTAGGCAATCGGAACCCTGTTGGACAAGGGTTATTACTACCATTCACCCCTTGCCATAAGGTTGAGTTCTGGGGATTACGCCAGTCTTGAGTCCCTGTCTTAACATTAATAAAATCACTCGTTGCAGGTTTGTCCACAGTAGCTAAGGTAGCTGTAGTGGCAGAAGTTCTTAGTTGATGGCCATCTTTAGCTCTTCCCCACTGGTAAAGATCCCCAAAACCTAAAGAATCCGTACTCGAGGTAGCTACCCGAGACGCTCCTAAATTCCGATCCATCCAAATCTTCCCGTTTGCGCCAACTACGGTATTCTCAGGTAAGGTAGTAAACACTTTTTCTTCACCATAAGTAGTTCCTGAGCCGGTAGTAGCATAGGCTCGGACATAGTATTTGGTGTTTCCAGCAAGGCCTGTAAGTGTGCTTTGGAAGGTTCCAGTACCAGTTCCATCACTTGTTTTGGTTGCTAAAGAAACAGTAGGCATAGTTTCGGTACTCCAAACCACTCCTTTAGCGGTAATCGGAGACCCACCATCTGAAGTTATGTTTCCACCAGATTTTGCTCCAATCGCCGATACTTCGGTGGCTGAGGTAGTGGTGAGTATGGGTCCACTAATCATCTTGACAGTTGCTTCATTGGAATACAAGGTGGATTTTCCAGCCTGATTGGAACTATAAACCCTGTAGGTATATGTTGTATTCAACGTCACCGTTTGATCAAAAAAAATTGTCACATCTTTGGAAGTGGCCCCTATTTCAGTAAAGTTGCCTGAGTCAATCTTCCGTTCAATTTTATAGGCTGTTTCATTGGTTGAATTGTCCTTCCAAGACAACTCAACTTGATTCGTAGAAGCCACCGTTGCTTTCAATTCTGTGGGTGCAAGCGGGATCTCCTCTAGGCCTGACGTTTCACAGCCTATCAACAAGAGAAAAAAAATCGGCAGCCATACAAATTTTTTCATTTGTAATTGGGTTTAATTGGTCCGTCCAAAGTTGAGAGATTGGGAAAGTTATTGCGTTTTTTTTGACTCTAGGTCTTTGGCCATTAAATCAAATTTGGTTCTCAGTTCAATTAATTTTTTCCGGTAAATTTTATTTGCTGCCAAATTATTTATCTCCTGAGGATCATTTTTTAGGTCATATAATTCTTCCTGCTCCAAATCATTTCGATACCTGAAGTATTTCCACCTTGTGGTTCTCAATCCTTCACTTGCAGCTATAATATCAACTTCCCAAAGATGCTCTATTATAAATTCAGATCTGTCCACAAGAAAATTCTCTCCTTTAGTGAAAGGTGCCAAGCTCCTTCCTTGCGAAACTGCAGGTGTTGGGATCCCCGCAAAATCAAATATGGTAGTAGGTATATCTATGTTTAGCGCTAATTCTTCTACGTTTCTATGAACAGGATTTCTAGGATCAAACACAATTAGCGGCACCCTTAATGAGTTTTCATACATCAACCATTTCCCTGCTAGTTGTCTTTCTCCCAGAAAGTATCCATTGTCTCCCATTAAAATTATAATGGTGTTTTTTGCTAAGTCATTTTCCTCCAGTGCTTTCCTTATTTTCCCTAGTTCTGCATCTACTTCAGAGATCATTCGATAGTATCCTTTCACACTTCTCTGGTACTTTTCTGGGGTATCAAAGCGCCAATACCAGCGAGTCCTATTTTCTCCTGTCTGCACATACTCTGGTAAAGTCCTGAAGTATAAATCTTCTTTTAACAAGGGTTCAGGGATCACCAAGTTTTGATACAAGGTGTCGAATTCTTGTGACCAGAAATATTGCTTTTCTGCGGGATCATGTGCGTGAGGTGCGCTGAAACTTAGCGATAACATGAACGGCTTTTCTTTTGGAGATTCTCGGATAAAATCTATTGCTTTTTGACCCGTGTACCTGGTCAAGTGAACGGTATCCTCACCAATCTTTTTGAAAAAATAGCCTCTCCTGTCATTGAAGGAACCATTTCGATCATAGCTTTCACCCACATCGAAAAGCTGGTTGAAGCCTTTATAGTCCACTCCAAATTTTCCGAAAAACCCTGTCCAATAGCCCGATTCCTTCAATAACTTGGGATAAGAGAAATCCATATTCGATTGCTTAATTTCTCCTTGCCCAAAGGTGTACCCATGCGAGCGCTCATACATGCCGGTCAATATGCTTGCCCGGCTAGCTGCGCAAATCGGGGTGGTCACAAAAGCATTTTGAAAATAGGCGGCTTCAGATGCCAATCGATCCATTTCAGGCGTATGGATTAGCTTGTTTCCTGCAAACCCCAACGCATCCCATCTGTGGTCATCTGTCAAGATAAAGATGATATTCGGCTTGTTAACTTGAGCTAACATTCGGAATGAAATTGACAGAAAAATCGAAAACATCATTACCAAATGCCTCATAACAAACTTCATGTGCTTCCCATTCAATCCAGCCGTGAATATTCTAGTCTTTTCTTCCATATAGAATATGTAATTGGTTTTTCGACAACTACCGATGAAAAGTGAAATGTCTCAGCTTATTCAATTTTTCCCAATTGATGGACTGTATTCTGAACCAATCCATCTAGAGATTTGCCGCGTTCATCTTTAAGTTGGTATTGAATTTCCATCACCCAGGTAGGCTTAATATTAGGAATAGTCAGTTTTATGGATTTTTTATCTTTTCCTAAGGTTGCCTGGGTGACTGCCAAGGTTTGCTCATTGTAATGCTTCGAACCATACTTTCTGGATCTCAAAAGATCCCAAGTTTTTACAGTATAGTGGGCTACGTCAGCCACACTTTTTGCATCCAAGGCATCAGTGAAGTTTAGCTCAATTCCTTTAGTCGTAGCTTTGATGCCCACAGGAATGGTAAGCGGCTGATCCACCTTCCTGATTCGGTAAAGCCCTCCTAATTGTGGTTGGGTGGAACCCCAAGCCGACAGACCACACAAGTACAATTGTCCATCTCCAGGATTGAATCGACCACGCATCACCCCAGTAGAGAATCGCGGTACTGGCAACTCAAATATTCCACCCTGCACCTGATCGCCAATTTTTTCATACGGCACTACAAAAACTTTTCCATAACCATAGGAGAGATTTAGGAGTTTCCCGTTCAGAGGACCCCACTTATTGCTGTTGACCCATAGGAGCTCGGAGGGAGATTGATCTCTATCTCGTTCTACCCAGGCCAAAGGGGGTGTCATTCCCATATCCGTACTATCCGAAGGGGGATTGTAGCCAAACATATTCCCATAAAACCCGCCTTTTTTCACCCAATTGATCCGGTTCATCGGGTTCCAATGCCCTTCTTGGTCCGTGACAATAAATGTCCCATCAGGATTGAGGCATACTCCATTTGCCGCTCTAAATCCGGTAGCGATAATCTCAGTATTCAGTCCGTCTTTACTCACCTTGATCAAGGTTCCATGCTGAGGCACCAATGCCTCTCTTGCATGTCTGGCACTTTTGGCATAATAAAAGTTCCCTTCTTTATCCGCCTGAAGTCCCATGGCAAACTCATGGAAATGGTCTGTGACTTGGTGATCATTGTTGAAACTTTCGTAAAAGTCCGTTTCTCGATCTCCATTTAAATCATGCAATTTCACCAACTGATCCCTACAGGTAACAAATATTTCCTCGTTGATCACTTTGATGCCCAAGGGCTGAAACAAGCCTGAAGCTATCCTTTGCCAAGTAAGTTTCTTGGAATTAGTGGTGAAGCCCTCCACAAGCCATACATCTCCGTCAGTCGAACTGATTACTCCTTTGTTTGGATCTTTGAAAAAGTCAAGGCCACTCAATCTGAACTGATTCTTCCAAGGGCTATCAAAAGGAGGATTCATCATGTCCACCTGAAAGGGCCCTTCCTGATTTCCAAGTAAGATCTCCGAAGATAATTTTTGGGGATATCGAGCAGGCCCACCCTTAGTAAGTGGAATTAAGTCCTCCGGCATGCTGGAAGCTTTTGCAAATTCCTTAAATCCTTTCATTCCAGGCTTGCCAATCAATACTTTGATCTTTAGTGATTGGGACGCCCCTAACTCCATCAGCGTAAATCCTCCCTGATCTTTTAAAACTGCACCTGCTCCAACAATCGCAACTGAGGTGCCAGTTGGGGCGATTCTCATTTTTAAAGATTTACTGGACGGTGAAATGTTCATGGTTCTCGTGAAAACTGGCTGTCCGGCTAACGATTCCATCCCAAATGATTCAAGAACCTTTGCGGTACCAACCGTATACGAGATTATCACACGGTTGCGGTGTTGATAAAGCCCTTTGAAATGTGCCCATTCTCGAGGTAAGGGGCCAAACCTCCTTTTGTCCCTCGCTAAAAATCTAGGATCGTCAAAGGTTCCTGTCATTGGGTTGGCCCATGCGGGACCAACCAAGTTTGCAAAATGCAAGTCGCCAACCGTTCTTGGGGAAATATTATGCTTCCCATTAAACAAAATAGCTTCCCAATCTATAAAGCCTTCCCCAGTCCAAGCTCCTGCTACTCGCATTAGATCGTGGTCAAACATCATCCAAGCATGGCCTGCGGCGACTCCCCCTTCCCCTGGATCCACTCTCACTGCAATCCCTTTATAGGCAAAATTAGCCTTATTCAAATTTTCATCCTTAAGCGGTGAAGGGCCTGAGGATCGCTCTCTCTCAGGTGCATTCATTCCCACCAGTTCATAGGTGTTAATCAAAAAGTTACCGTAGTCCATTTCCGCCCAGGGCTTGAATTCTTTTGGGGCTGGACCCTTAGAAGTTCCGAGTGGAAGGCTAGCCAGGTAGGTAGAATCAATCTTGAAATACTGATCTGGGTTTTTTTCTTTCAAAAAATTCTCTCTCAAGTAATTGATGAGGTCATACTTCTCTACAGGGGTCAAATTGACCTGGGGAGGCATGGAACCGTATCCTCGAGTAAGGGTTTGGTAAATCGAATAGGGGTCCATCCCAACTTTGAATTTGCCTTCCCAAAATTTAAAGGCATTAGGTAGAGAGCCTACTTGATCGGGATTTCCATGGCAATTGAAACATATATTATTGTAAATATGCTCACCAGTACGGATGGATTCATCCTGCCTATCATCTAATGCGGTGAGTAGCCCTTTATGGTCCACATTCCTCTCATAGTCTGGTAGCTCAGATTCGGATAGTATAAAATCAGCAGAAGTTTCAGTTTCTTTTTGACCTGGAGTACAGCCCTGAATAACAAAGAAAATAAGTAAGAGCTTTAGTCCGAATGCAATTCTTTTCATCATCAGTTCGATTGGCGGTGGTTTTGGTCTGTTTAATTTAACCCTATAAATGTTAAAAAAGAATTAGTTAAAAATTTAAATCACGCCAGCGTCCTTGATTCTCGTTGTCAAGCACTACAGCTAAATCAATCAAAGTCCAGATTTAAATATTCGATCCATCAACACCCATTTTTCACCTGGTTTTGCCCAAGGGATTGGCTTTTGAAATCCCCACATCAGTGCTTCCCATTTGGCAATGATCGGTTTCGCCGCATCCATTTTACCTTTTTTTTCAAAGGAGAAATCATCATCAGTCTCCAAGATCATGCTCATCCGATTACCAGTACGGAATATTTCAATATTCAATATCCCACAATCAATATCGTGCTGCGTAACTTCGGGCCAAGCTGCACCAGGGGCATGGTGAGCTTCATATATCCGTATGGATTCGGGATCATCGATCAGGTCGAGGGTAAGACAAAAGCGTTGCATTTTTTTAAGGGTTATAGTGGGATAAATTACTGGTTTCTAAAGTATTTTCTAAATGCCTGAATCGTGAATTCTGCGGCTGCTTCCGGATTAGGAGAAGGGAAAGCTTCGGCGGAAACAAACCCCGAAAAGTTGATTTCCAAAATCGCCTTCGCGACAGGGGGCACATCGGTATGACCCATGCCGATTGGCTTGCGGTTGGAGTCTGCAAAATGGATGTGCCCAATGTACATTCCATGTTCTCGGATCACCTGATCTATACTGCCTTCTTCGATATTCATGTGGAAAAG
>CAMCBC010000095.1 GCA_945872775.1 Spirosoma fluviale
CCAAGGATAATTGTAGATAAGGTAAATGTAAATTCAGAAAATATCAACGACGGGATAGTTCAATTTACGGTAGACTATGAGATTCAATCAACAAACGTAAGAGATAACATCGTCTTTCCTTTTTACATTTTGGAGGGCACTAACATACCTGAATAAGCATTTTGGAAAATCTGAACGACTTTCATTCCATTAACCAGAGAATTCGTAGACTGAGTACTCTCGATACTCGTTATTTTCTGCCCGAGGAGCGTACCTTGAGTGATTTTCTGACACTCATTAATCGCCTATCCAAGCAGGTGAACTTCTTTGATGAGCAGTTAGAGGAACGTGGAGACTGGTTCGATTTCTTCATCTCTAACGAGCTTTTCTTGTTGGCAGAAATTGAAAATTTTGATTTAAAGTCTATAGAAAAGGAAAAAACAGCGATTCTTTTACGGTTTGAAAGAAGTGACTCCCAAGAAGAAAAATCTCAATTGATTAGTCAGCTTTTTGAGCAAATAAAAGGGATGCTCGTTACCATAGATTATTGGTACAGACTTTCTTCAGAATATAATAAAAAAAGAGAAAGTACCACCCTTGAAAATGAGTTGGTCGGCGCAATTTCCTATCGTTGTAAATCCGTTTATGCGCAACTTCAATTCCTAGCTTCAGAACTCAAACTTTTGAATAGCCCGATTCATCTGGAGGTAGGTGATTTTAATTTGAAGAATGTATGGGAAGCGGATCCAGGTAGGTCAACTTCCATAGGATGGGGAGCCGAAATTTTGGAGGTGAACTACCTCCTGAAGCAATTGCTCTTGCTGCATCGACCCGTGTTCAAAACGATTGCCAACCTGACAGAGAGATCCAAACAACTTTTCCGTGAAAACTTGGCCAATAAGCAAGATCACGAACCCCATATTGGCTTGCTTATTGCGTTTTTTCAGCTATTTAGTCAATTGCAAGAGGAGATGAATACCGTGCCGGATAGGCTGTTAACCTATTATTTTGAGCGCATCCTTGGCCAAGTCAGGAAGGAACAAGAGGCGGATACGGTACAGTGTTATGCCACCATAGATGAGGACATTGATCAGGTGCTCGTTCCCAAACATTCCCGACTTTTGGCAGGCCAAAACGAAGAAGGGAACGATATTTTGTACGAGCTCAAGGATTCTGTCACCTTTTCAAACCTAAAACTAGCGAGCCTTTTCACGATGTTTGTTTCGAGAAACAAGCTTATTGATCCAGGCACACCTTTTCAGACAGTTAATGGAATTTACTCCAAACACATTCCTATTTTAGAAGAGTTCAAACCCTTTCAAGCCCTTGGTGAAGAACAACGATTTTTGAATAAATCGAGCAAAACCATGGACGAGGTGGATATCGGATTTTCTGTTTCCTCACCAACCTTAAGATTAGGAGGTGGCTATCGGGAAGTGCATCTTGAATTTATTTTTCTGACAGAGAGCTACCAATATTTTTTGGCGATGCTCTTATCTATTTCCAAAACAAAAAACCAGTTACCAGAAGAAGTTTTTCATCAAATTTTTGAAGGTTCTTTGAGCCTGCAGCATACCACTTCAAAAGGTTGGAGTGAGATTTCTACCTATGAGGTGATTCCTCCGATGAGCTGGAATGAAAACAGTTTCAAGCTTGCCTTTACCTTGGGCCCGGATCATCCAGCGATTTCCCCCTACCTAGAGGAAGTGCATGAAGAAGGCTTGCATTTACAACAGCCGGTGTTGAAAATTCTGCTTAAAAACCAGCATGTATTTCACCCCTATTCCTTCTTGCAGTTTCTCGAACTGGAGCAAATAAAAATAGGAGTAAACGTGAAGCAATTGAAAAATCTCAGCCTTCACAGCAGCTTTGGCCCTATGGATCAAAGTATTCCTTTTGATTTGCTTGGACCAACACCAAAGGTGGGTAGCTATCTCTTGATTGGTAATGATGAGATTTTTTCTAAGGATCTGGATAGCTTGCAAGTAGGATGGACCTTCCATGACCTCCCACAAGGTAAAGACCTGAAGTCTTTTTATGAAGGGTATCCGTACGGGATCGAAAATCATAGCTTCAAACTCAAGATTCAGGCATTATCTGACTTTAAGTTTTTGCCAAAGGATGGACCCCGGAATGTAGTCATCAACTTGTTTGAGGAGCAAGATGGGACTATCCTCTCAGATAGATACGTCCAAGAAATAGACCTAGATGCATTGCAAATCCTTCCAGATTATACCCTTCATACTGACGAGGATGATGATGAGTTGCTCTTTTCCAATCAGAAAACTGGATTTTTGAAATTTGAATTGATCTCTCCAAGCATTGGCTTTGGATTCGATGTGTATGCCACCATTTACGCTGACAACATTACAGCAGCTTCGAATGTCCTCCTCGAAAACCCAAAGGCAGGCTTCAAGTTTGTGGAACCGAAAGAGCCATTTTCACCCATGGCTATGGATATTTTCGTTGACTATTCTTCTTCTTCAGAAATTAATTTTCTAGGTACGCGCTCGTTTTCCAATCAAACTAAAAAACAAGAAAATTTCATACAGATTCATCCCTTTGGGAAGAAATTTTTGTTGAAAGATGGTTTGGTTTATGACAGTGGATTGCTTCCATTTTTTGAGCTTCAAGGAGCCTTGTTTTTTGGTTTGGAGGCAAAAGAATTTCCAGAGGAGTTCAGTATGCTCTTCGAGATTGCCAAAAACAATGGTGGATTTCATGGAGATGCGCCCAAGTTGGACTGGTTTTATTTGGCAAACAACGATTGGAAGCCTTTCAAACAAGAGGATATTTTGTTTGACAGTAGTTTTGGACTTACCCGATCTGGTATCATTTCTTTTAAAAGCCCAAAGGACATCAACTTGAATAATTTGGTGATGCCCAATGAGTTGTTTTGGATTTGTTGCCGAACAAAAGACCAGCAACCTATGGTCAGTGTGATTTCTGGTATTTACATGAATGCGTTTGCTGCCCAGGCGATTTTGGACAAGGAAATTCAGCATGATGCGGTGCTTCCAGCATTTTCGATTGAATCTTTTGAGGAGGATTTCCCAGGTTTGTTGTCGGTCATTCAGCCCATCGATTCTTCGGGGGGAAGAGCCAGTGAGGAAAAATCATCCTATTACCAAAGAGTTAGTGAAAGTCTCAAGCACAAGTTTAGGGCAGTAACCCGTTGGGACATTGAAAAGATGCTCCTCCAAGAATTTAACTGGTTGGGATTTGTTCAAGTGTTTGGCAATTTTGGTCATGAAAACTTTGTTTCCCCAGGAGAGGTAGTTGTGGTTGGGATTCCTAAAATTGAGAACACGGGGAATTTTTATTTACCTAAACTCAATCCTGGCCAACTCAAAGAGATGGAGTTGTATCTCAAAAAAGAAGTTAATCCATTCGTAGATTTTAAGGTCATCAATCCACAATACGAGTACCTGATGATCAAAGGTAAAATCAAGTTTACCTCTTCGGATACTGGGTTACTATTCAAAAAATTGTACCAAGAACTGATACAAGAAACATGTCCTTGGTTCTATCATGATGTTTCGTCTGCTTTTTATCAACGCGAAACAAAACGAGCTGAGATTTTAAATTTGATTACTTCCCGACCTTATGTTAAGTTTTTTACTAGTTTTTCTTTGGCGCAGATGTATGAGAATGAACAAGGTGAGTATCAGTTTGTGGATGGTGCCTTGTTGGATGATGGGATGGAGACAGTGACCATTGGAAAACCTTGGTCTATTCTTATCCCGTATCCGCTCAAGAAAATAGATTTGGTGGAAGAGGAAAATTACTTACCAGCGGAGGCATTTGATTTGGAAGACATGGTGATCGGTGAAAACTTGATCATCACGGCAGAATACATGGAAACTGTAAAGGATACAGGAGTTGAACCCTTGAAGGCAGATGACGAATCGTTTTATCATTTTAATTTCAAATTTTAAGCATGGCATTACTAAATAGACAGTCCCTAATCAACTACTTCAAAAAAGGTAGTGCGCCTACAGAACGGCACTTTGCTGATTTGATTGAGTCTACAGTAAATATTGTAGATGATGGAATTTCAAGAGAAGGAGGCGATGGCTTTAAAGTTACTCCCGTAGGAAGATCCAATCGATTGATTTCCTTTTATAAAAATTTCAAGCAGGTCCACCCTGAGTGGAGCATCAATTTGGATAAGGAGCAAAATGGAGGATTAGCTTTTCAGGAAGAAGATAAAAAGCCTTTGCTCGTGCTTAAAAATGGGGGAAACGTCGGCATAGACGAGGAAAATCCTAAATCCAAACTCGACGTCAACGGAGTCATCTCCTCCAAAGGAAGAGTGGGTTCTTTATATGTAGGGCAAGTACCTGCAGACAATAAGTGGCACACCATAATTGACCAAATTAGCGAACCATGCGCCTTCGAATTAATGGTGCGTGTGGATGGTGAAAAAGGAAGTGGTCGGTATGCTTTGGCTCATGTTATTGCGATGAATACGTTTGGAGGTCCACTTTCATACGGTAGGATCAACAAGACAAGGACCTTTTATGGTAGTTTTCGGAACCGCTTGAGATTTCGCTGGTCAGGAAACATATACAACTATTGCTTGCAGGTAAAAACTGCACGACATTATGGATTAAATCCAACCTCAGGGGAAGCGTATCCCATTCGGTTTTCTGTAGGCAGTCTTCTCCCCATTTGATCGAACTTTCTTAACTACCTTTTGCCGTGGCCAATTCTATTCCAAGCGAACTTACTGACAAACCCATTTTGAGGTACGACCTTCTTCTTGAAGAGGGCCTCAGCTACGTGCAAAAGTATTCTGGGAAAATTTGGACGGATTACAACTACCATGACCCAGGAGTCACCTTTTTGGAGTACCTCACCTATGCGCTGACAGACCTTGGATACAGGACAAATTTTCCTATTGAAGATCTTTTTCTATTTGGAAAGGACCAGTTTGACTCTGTCCGAGAAAATCTACTTTTTGGGCCTGCCTCTGCATTTAGTTGTAGTCCCGTTACAGTAAATGACTATAGGAAACTGATCATTGATCGTATTAAACTCGTTGCCAATGCCTGGGTAATTCCAATCCAAGATCACAAGATGGGGTTAAAGGGCTTGTTTGAGATTTTTATCGAATGCTCGGAGGACTTGAGTGATATTGAGCTCCACTACCTTAAAAAAGAAGTGGCAGAACTATTTCATGCCAACAGGCTTATAGGCCATGATTTGGAGGAAGTATTTATTCTAAAAAAAGTATACCTAAGTCTAGAAGGGGCGATCAATATAGAATCAGATGCTTTAGGTGAATTGGTCATGGCCAAAATGTATGCTGCATTAGATGCGTATATCAATCCTCAGGTTCAGTTTCACGATCCGGTAAAATTATGGAAGGAGCGAGGTTTTTCACCAGAAGCAGTATTTACAGGCCCATTACCCAAGTTTGGTTTTGTCTTCGACGAAGCCTTGACTGAAAAAATTGATGCCATTTACCTCGCTAGAATTAAAGAAATAATTCTTTCGGTAGAAGGGGTAAAAGAAATTCGGAGCCTCCAACTCTTCAAAAATGGTCTGCCTGTATTTGATAATTTTGTACGATTTGAAAAGACCGAATTTCCGAAAATAAACTATTTAGAGGAGTTTACTGACACTTTTGAAAGTAAGGTGTCACTTTTAAAAAACAATATTACCTACGAGGTAGATCCGATAATTACCAAGCAATTGCTTTCTACAGAGGTCTCCTCCAGTACTAAGTATTACCACCAAGAACTTCAGTACGACGATAAATTACCTTTAGGCCGATTTTCTCTTGAACAAGTAAGACAACATTTTCCCATACACAACGAATTGCCTCAATTTTTCGGGGTAGGAAAAAATGAAGTTTCTCAAAATGCCTCTAAGGAGATTCAAGCATCTGCCTTGCAGGTGTCAGCTTACCTCTACTTTTTTGAACAAATAATGGCATCTTATTTGGCTCAATTGTCGAGTCTTCGTGTGTTATTTTCTCCAAATAATAGCTCAGAAACCTATTTCAATCAGCTTCCCAATGAAATTTCAAACCTGGATAAGCTAATCTCAGATAGGGATGCCCTTGAAAAAAGCATGAAGGAATCTTCTGAGCTAAGTGAGGATTACTTGGATAGAAGAAATAGGTTGTTGGACCATTTGTTGGCACGCTTTGGTGAACGCTTTGACGAAATCAGCTTAAAAAAAATTGGAAGATCAAATTCCCTTGAATCTTCAGAAGATTTGGCCTTGTCCGTAATACAAACTAAAGTAAAGCTACTGAATGAAATAATCGAGCTTGGGCAGAATAAAGCCAGAGGATTTGACATGAAGGCTTCAGAAATCTGGGATTGCACCAACTTATCTAGTATCGAGAAAAGGATTGCGCTCTCTTTAGCAATTAAGGACTTTAGCAGAAGGACAATTTCCGCCCCGTTGATGGAGCACTTTCAAGTGGAAGGAGCAAAGGAACAAATAGGCGATTGGAGCCTTGTGAATCTTTCTCTTGTACAAGAGGTAGGAGCGGTATACTTGCTTCCGGAGGAAAACTACAAGGAAGGAGCTGTTCATTTTTTTGGCAAAGGGTTATCCTTCTTAAAAGAGATTTTTGAATTGGTGGTTAATGAAAAGAGCCTCAGTTTGGTGCATTCTAAGGATAATAATAGCCATTATTTATTGATGAAACAACGGAAGTTGCAGAATCAGGTGGTTGTGTTCGCTGGGACTAGCGCAGCGGATTGCCAAGCGGCCAAAGAGAAAGTCTTATCCAAAATAGCCGCTTTGGATCAACAGTCAGAAGGTTTTCATCTCATTGAAAACCTACTCTTAAGACCCTTGGAATCAGTTTCCTACTTGTTTTCTTTTTTAGACGCTGATGGGGAAGAATTTATCGAGGGGCTGTTTCCTAGTGATATGGAGACCCAACGCTCCCTAGGAGAGGATCTGTTTGCATTTGGTCTTCAGGTTGAAAATTACAGCATAGTAGAAGATGAAAAAACGCTTACCCACTCGGTATTGATCTATAATTTTGGGCATGAACCAGTCGCCAAGCTAAAGAATACTTTTAGCTCTAAGCCGGGAGCAAAAAAAGCCATAGACAAAGCCATTCGTTTTTTCCAAGAGTTTCGAGAAAAATCGTTGGCGCCTGAAACAGTTTTGGAAGTTAATCTCGTAGGAGGTTCTGGACATGGTTTTCCAGTGGATTTCCAATTTTCTAATACGCTAAGTTTTATTTTCCCGGAGTGGCCTGTTCGTTTCCAAAAATCTGATTTTATCAATTACCTGAAAAATCTAATTTCTGAGAACATCATGGCGCATCAATCTGCAATGATTTACTTCATCAATCCGCAGGAAATGTATCGATTTGAGTCTTTGTACTCTGAGTGGTTGTTTTTGAAAAATCAAGATCAATTGGACCTTAAAAAAATCGATGTATTGTCCTTACAATTGATCCAGCTATTGAGAAGTTTCCCGTCAATTTATTCGAGTTCGTCAAATGGCTAATCATGTAGTCAACTCTCTCAAATTTGAGATAAAAGTGGCTACCAAATCTAATTTTGACCAACTTTCAGTTGAGATTCCAGAGTTGACAAAAACTAGTGTTGCGGAACTCATTGACCAGATTTTATCGGAGATGCACCCTTCTCCTCACCTTCTAGTGATCAACAAACTGGAAATTGATTTGGGTTCCTTGCGACTAAGTAACTTAAAGGCTGACCTCGCACAAAAATTTAATGCCGAATTTCGAACTGTATTCAAACAGAACCTGCAATCTTCTTTTTCCAAAATCACTTCGGCAAATGAGTTGCCTTTTATCATTTTAGATGAATACATCCGACGAGGTATTCGCCCCCAATGGTTATCGGCAAGTGAAGCAACTTTCCAAGATCATATCACGAAGGCTTTTTCAAAGAACCCGAATAAATTTTCAAAGCAGATAAGCGGGTATTTGAAAAGCCCTACGCAAAAAAAGAGGGTATTGGAGAATTTCTCAGAGGAAATACTCATTCAAAGTGTGTTGGTGGAACATCCTTTAAATAGCGTGATCCCTTCTGATGAAATTTCACGATTAAAAGAGTTTTTTAGACTGCAGTATCGGCATCTTGATGCAAATTCTGCTTCCAATCTGTTTAAAAGTATGTTGGCGGATATTCTAATTCATCCGCAAAAAATCAATACCCTGAGTGGCTTTAGAGCTGCAGTTGGAGAAGCGATAGAGGATCGCTTTGGATCAGAGGCAGCGTCATCGTACCAGAATAAAGCAATTCTTTCTGGTCCTATTCTAGCTTTGGATCAAACACCAAGTGTAGTAGCCGGAAAGCCATTGCCTTCTAATTTGTTGGAGGTAGGGGAAGGGTTAATCCAGAAATTCCAATTTTTCATGTTTCATGGATATTCCTTAGTAGATAATCGGCCTACTTCTTACCGATTTAGAAATATCAACACCCTTTTTGAAACGCTTTTGACTCAAAGTTTTGAAGAACTTGTTGAGTTTTTGTTGAAATATGGCAAATCTGCATCAATCAAAAGGAGATTTTTAGATAGCCTATCTCAGGAAGCCATTTCTATTTTTTTCGGAAAGGTGGCTCCGCAAAAAAGAAAACTTTTGGAATGGGTAGTGGAAGTGTTTGAACAAGTTCAAGAGAAATATCAGCCTATCAATCAAACCCAAATTCAAGTAAAGAAGTCGATTAATGAAATTACTTTTGAGCTCTTTTTGAACAAGAATTTACAATCCATTTCTGATGAAAACTACTTGCGCCTTTTATTTAAGAAGACTGCTTTGAAGTATGGCGTTAGCTATAAAAGTTTGCTTTTTATGACGCTAAAGTCACTTGGAACAGTTCAAAAAAAGCAACGTATTTTTAATTTCAACCAAACCCTTTTTAGGATCTATGGCAAAGATGTCCTCAAAAGAAATGAGTTTAGTGCAGGTGATTGGATTCTATTCACAAAGGAAGAAAATGAGCAAGAATGGAGTACCAATTACCAAAATAAAGAGGTGTTGTTTACCTTGTTTACAAGGTTGTATCAAGATCAATATGGTTCACTACCTGCTGCAATAGCTGCCTGGTTAGAAACAAAACTGCAGACACTTTCCCTGAATAGTGCGTCTCGCCTTCTTGAACTTTGGGAGGAATTTTCGCAAAAATATACACTGCCTCTAGGTGAGCTAATGATTCCCTTGCTATTGGAAAAGAAATCCAATACGAGTCTAAAATTGAGTTCTTCTGAATTCAGTTTTTGGCTCAATAAATACAGCATTAAAGGTATTTCTACATCGAATTCTGTGGATGCGGTACAGCTGCTTACCTATTTACAGCAGAACAAAAAAATGGTTTCAGCAGCCATGTTGAAAAAAATAGCCCTTGCTCTTCCCGTTACTGGAACGAATAGCAAGCAGCTGTTTATTAAAGGGGCTGAACTTATTCGTCCTCGCTTGGCTTCTGTTTTGCCTGGTTTTTTGGTTTGGACTCAGCAGTTTTTAACTAAAAACAAGGCCGAGAGTCTGGAGGCAAAATTATTCACTTGGTTATACCATGAGTTGATTATCCTTCCCCAAAGTCAACTCTCGATTGCTTCTTTAAAAGAGAAAGTAGAAGAATTTTTAAGCTTGAATGTGCGAGCCAAAACTAGGGAGGAAGAAAAGCCTCTTTCTTTAGAATCCCTTTTGCCAGCAAGTCAAAAACAATCGATTCAGCAACTCTTAAAGAAAAACAAGGCAGAAGGGCTAGAGGCAAAATTATTCACCTGGTTGGATGATCAATTGATTTTGCTTCCCCAAGGC
>CAMCBC010000096.1 GCA_945872775.1 Spirosoma fluviale
TTCGGGTTATGAGCCCGACGAGCTACCAACTGCTCCATCCCGCGATATATCTTATAAAGCCTGACGATCCGCCGCGGCGGATCCATCCCGCGATATGTTTTTTACTCTTTTATCTCAATCAACGCTTCGAACCTGTGTCCGCGGCGGCGGATATGAGCCCCTGGCTATTCTACCAACTGCTCCATCCCGCGATATAGTGGGACAAAGGTAAGGACAAACTCTCAAAAATCAAGTACCTTTGCAAAAAAAGTCTGGAATGATCTCCCCCTCTCACAAAGCAGGATTCGTCAATATCATCGGAAAACCCAATGTAGGTAAATCTACACTGATGAATATTTTGGTGGGAGAGCGCCTTTCCATCGTTTCTTCCAAAGCACAAACTACCCGTCACCGTATATTAGGTCTCATCAACACCGAGGAGTACCAAATTGTCTTTTCTGACACGCCTGGCATGCTCAAGCCGAAGTACGAACTCCACAAAAGCATGATGGGATTTGTACACCTTACTCTTGAAGATGCAGACGTAATCGTGTTTGTCACAGATCTCTTTGAATCGGATGAGGAAATCGAAGAAGTTATCCAAAAAATAAACGCGTCCGGAGCGCCCATTCTCCTAGTCATCAATAAAATTGACCTAGCCAAGGAAGGGCAACTCGAAGAAGTATCTGCATACTGGACTTCACGGATTCAAGCCGCTACCGTGATCCCGATCTCGGCTTTGGAGCAATTCAATACCGAACGCATCCTTCAAGAAATAGTAGAGCGCCTACCCGTTCATCCTCCTTTTTACGACAAAGAGGAACTAACTGACCGACCCGAGCGGTTCTTTGCATCTGAGATCATTCGGGAAAAAATTTTTACCAACTACAAAAAAGAAATCCCCTACAGTACCGAAGTAGGAATTGAGGACTTCCACGAAGAAGAAAATCTCATCCGTATCCGGGCTACCATTTTTGTGGAACGAGACAGCCAAAAAGGAATTGTCATCGGAGATAAAGGTAAAATGCTCAAAAAAGTAGGCACAGAAGCCAGAGCTGATTTGGAAAAATTTTTCGGTAAAAAAATCTTCCTCGAAACCTTTGTCAAGGTGGAACAGGACTGGAGAAAAAATAAACTAGTACTAAAAAAATTCGGGTACGACCCCTCTTAAACATGGCAAACATAGTAGCAATTGTAGGTAGACCCAATGTGGGCAAATCCACTCTTTTCAACCGCCTAGTGGAAGAGCGAAAGGCCATCGAAGACAACATGAGTGGCGTCACCCGAGACCGACACTATGGACACGCCCAATGGTGTGGCAAATTCTTTTCTGTAATCGATACAGGAGGATATGTCACTGGGTCTGAAGACTTGTACGAAGCGGAAATTCGAAAACAAGTAAAACTTGCCATCGAAGAAGCAGATGTGATTCTGTTTGTGGTGGATTGCCACGATGGCCTCACTGACCTGGATGAGGAGTTCGCAAATGAACTTCGCAGCAACAAGAAACCGCTCTACATAGTCGCAAATAAGGCTGACAATCAGGAAAAGTCCTTTATGGCGAATGAGTTTTATTCCCTAGGATTGACCGATCTAGAAGTATACCCAATCGCAGCAGCGAGTGGAAGCGGAACAGGAGAATTATTAGATGCCCTTATTACCCATTTTGAGGAAGATGGATTGGAAGATCCAGATGCAGGCATCCCAAAAATATCCATCCTTGGAAGACCGAATGCCGGTAAATCCTCCTTCCTCAATGCCCTAATCGGTCAGGAGCGCTCCATCGTAACAAACGAAGCAGGTACCACCCGGGATGCAATCCATACTCGCTACAAATTCTTCGGCCAAGACTTCATCATTACCGATACTGCCGGAATCCGAAAAAAGGCCAAAGTAAAAGAGGATGTTGAGTTCTATTCTGTCATGCGTTCCTTAAGAACCTTGGAAGAATCTGATGTGGTGATTGTCATGCTCGATGCTACTCGAGGTCTAGAAGCTCAAGATGTCAATTTGATCTCTCTAGCCATCAAAAACAATAAAGGGGTAGTGATTATGGTCAATAAGTGGGACTTGATCGAAAAAGATCACAAGACCATGAACAAGATCAAGGAGGATATGCTTGATCGTCTTGGCGAACACAAATGGATCCCAATCATCTTTACTTCCGTCACCGAAAAGCAACGGATTTTTCAGGCCATTGAGCTGGCGGTGAAAGTATATGAGAATAAAACTAGACGTGTAACTACCTCCAAATTGAATGATATTCTTCTCCAGGAAATAGAAAAATATCCTCCGCCAGCATGGAAAGGGAAATACATCAAAATCAAATACGTCACCCAATTGCCTACCAAAAACCCTGTTTTTGCATTCTTTTGTAACCTTCCACAATACATTAAAGAACCCTATACTCGGTATTTGGAAAATAGATTACGCGAAAATTTCGATTTCGAAGGTGTTCCCATTAAAATCGTTTACAAAAACAAATAAAAAAATATTGTCTACCACTTGCACAATTAAAATTAATACTAGTACATTTGTGTTGTAATTAAGAAAACCATAACAAATGAAAAAGGTATTTGCAATTTTCGCAATCGCTGGTTTGATCGCTACTGCTTCTTGCGGTGGAAAGTCAACTGAAGAGCAAGCTGCTGCTGATTCTATCGCTGCTGCTGCTGCTGCTGATTCTATCGCTGCTGTTGAGGCTGCTGCTGCTCAGGCTGCTGCTGACTCTGCTGCTGCTGCTGCTGCACAAGCTGCTGCAGATTCTGCTGCTGCTGCTCCAGCTAAGTAATCACACCACGCGTGAAAAAATTAAGAGTTCCGATGGATCGGGACTCTTTTTTTATGCCCTAAAATGTCATCACCACAGCTTCAACACCTCTTCCATAGGCATCTACCCGAAAGTGCGGTTCCCTATTGCCTTCAACTATGGGAAGAAAGCCCCTTTCATTTTTTCGTAAAAAAGCCGAGGAATACCAAACTCGGAGACTTCCGGTTTCGCAGAGATCAATCCATTCAAACCATCACCCTCAACGCAGACCTCAATCCCTACCAGTTTCTGCTGACGTTGATCCATGAAATCGCCCACCTTCGAGCCTTCGCTCAATATGGCACAGCCCATGCTCCCCATGGCCCTGAATGGAAAACTAAGTTTAAACAACTCCTCGAACCAGTAATGAATGAATCTACCTTTCCTCGAGATATCCTTGTACCCTTAAAGTTGCACATGCGAAATCCTTCGGCCAGCTCAGCGCGAGATCTATTTTTGATGAAAGAAATGAGCAAATACGAGGTAGCCCCAACCCAGGTAAATACCTATTTTCTCTCCGACTTAGCCCCTCAAACTCATTTTGAACTAGCAGGTAGAAAATTTAAAAAAGGGGAAACCAGACGAACACGAATACTTTGCGAGGAACTTGGGACTGGTAAAAAATATTTAGTATCCCGACTCGCTCGGGTCATCAAACTCGATTAACCCTTTTCTTCACCAATCTGGTGCTCGGGCTGAGAAAAATCCTTCGGCTGCGGTAAATCTTGAAGGGAATTGATCCCAAAATAATCCATAAACTTCTGAGAAGTTCCGTAAATCAGCGGTCTACCGACCCCATCCGATTTGCCTTTGATCTCAATCAACTCCTTTTCTAATAATTTTTGAAGGGAATAATCACAGGCAACACCACGAATCTGCTCCACATCGCCCTTGGTAAGTGGCTGTTTGTAGGCGATAATGGATAAGGTCTCCAGCTGTGCCGTAGAAAGCCTTTTTTGAGAATGCTGACGGAGTAAAACACTAATGCTTGGCTGGTAGGCAGGTTTGGTCAAAAATTGATACCCTCCACCCAACTTCTCCAACGCAAAGGAAAATTCATCTTCCGCGTATTTTTCACAAAGGACTACCAAGGCCTCTTCTACATCTTTTGCAGGGACCACGGCTCCAAACATCTCACTCAAACAAGCAACCATCTCCTCCACCCCTAGCGGTTCTGGGGCACAAAAAATCAAAGCTTCAATATGGCGATGTAGAAAATCCACGCTTACTTCTTGGCCATCTTGGCTTCAATAGAATGCATGGTATGCGGAACAGCCTTCAATCGCTCCTTAGAAATCAACTTGCCGGTATCCACACAGATCCCATAGGTCCCATTCTTAATTCGAATCAACGCATTCTCCAAATTGATGACAAACTTTTGCTGTCTGGCTGCCAATTGATTCATGCTCTCCCGCTCTAAAGTATCCGCTCCATCTTCCAAAAGCTTCGAGGTAGAAGAGGTATGATCTGTACCACTGTCGTTCTTTTTACTTAAAGTCTCTTTCAGGGAATGAAGTTCTTCCTTCGCTAAGGCCAATTTCTGAAGAATGATTTCTTCAAATTCCTTAAGCTCATCCTTGGAATAAGCGGTTTTTTCTTCCTTACTCATGCATTTCCTGATTTAAGATTGATAAATTAGATACTCTCGAAAAATAATCCCCTAAAATACAGCAGTCTTTGGGAAAACCAAAACAAAGAAAGGATTATCACTGCAGCTCCAAAACCGTTAAATTTTTAGCTTTTATGAGATTTTTGGGTAAATTCTACTACAAAGGTGAACCTACCACAAGTATTTTTTTCACGATCCTTACCCTGCCCGTCAAGTCAAAGAGCTGGGCAACTAAAATATAATATCCGGGGGACACCCTGGTCCCCGCGGCATCGGTTCCTGTCCAGGAAAAAATCCCAGAAGTTCCCAAAATTTGATTCTGTCCAAGGACTTTAACCTCACGACCTGCAGCCGAATAGATGGTAAAACTCCCTACCCAACCATTTTGCTCCAAGGAATAACGAATGCTGACTTGGCTAGGCCCAGTATTGCCACTAGGATCAAATACCAAAGGGAAAAGGGTAATTGGCTCTGATGCAGGCTCAAGTGACAGTACAGAAGAATTTTTTCTTCCGGGAGTGGCATAATCCTGGCTGCTGGAGGCCGATTGCCAGGTAGAAGGGATGTAGGCCGGAAAAACAGCAGATACACGCTCCAATGAAACCCCCTTGGTTGATCGGAGCAAGGGATGGTGCCAATCTAATCGGTAAGGAAGTGAATCTGCCACCATTCGTTCCGGTGAAAGCAGCAGTAGGACCCCAGCCCCAATCGGCATGCTCGGTAGGCCGGCCAATTGAAGAAAATTGCCAGCAGCAGACTGGGGATAGGACAAGCGGAGTCGCGCCGGATCGACAGTTAAGGCCATATACGACTCCGGATCGATCTTATTCCCTTCTCCTCCGACAAGTCGTAGTGGCTGCCGGGCTCCCACCTCATTGATGCTGGTCAGCGCCCAATTATCTAGAGATAGGTATTTTACAGTGGGATTATGAATTTCTACAAATTTTGGGTCGCCTGATCTAGGGTCCACAAGGATTTCATTCAGAATTAAATCCCCCTTACCCGCAGAATCAGGAAGCACCACCTCCGCCTCAAATCCTGCCGGCTCCCCCACACAACGGTTCAAAGAAGAGGCCCTCAAAGAATAAGGCATACTATTCCTTGCTGGGGTAGCCAAAGTAATTCCTATCCTTCGGCCTGAAGAAAAAACTCGAGCAGAATCTATCCTCATATAAGGGGAGATCGAAAAAGAAACTGGGCTAGTGAAGGGAACAATAGGTTGGTTTAAAACCACTTCTAGCAAGGAAGCATTTCTAAAAAATGAAGCGATCACCTGTAAATTCCCCAGATCCTTTATTGGGGAGAACTGCGAATTTTTCCCACCGGGGGTCCCACGCTTGGGGTCCTTGGAAGGAAGTAAAAATTCTGAGGCTTCGCAGCGGAAATAAGGATCGGGTACCTCCAGACTGTAGCCTCCATCGGCAAACTCCGTACCGCCCCAAGAACTGCTTTGGTATTCCAACCGATCTATTTCCTTTCCGTCAGCAGTACCCAAACGAAGAAGAGACCCAGAATTAGCCAAATTTGGGAATGAAGGAAGCATCAGTACCTTACCAAACTCTAAAAGAAGTGAAGCTTGGTTTGGAGGACAAAGCAGCACATACTCCCCTGCTGCTATCCAATACTCCGGGAGCAGCGTAGTACCGCTACTTGAGGAAAAAACTACCCCAGACAAGCGTAACTCTTTATTCGTTGAATTCAAAACCTCCACATACTCCACAAAGGGAAGGTCTTGACCTGCACGAGGAGCCGGCATCAATTCATTGATCACCAATGATTTTGACCCTATGGCGCTAGGATCTGTAAACCGAAACCTGAGGAGCGTATCCGCAAGAAAATTTCCATTGATATCGGGAAGCTGCTGTAGAAAAAGAGCATATTCCTTGCCTTCTTCTAAATCCACCTCCGACCGAATAATGGCAACAGAATCTAAGAGCAACCGAGCCTCAACAGGATTGCTCCCATCGAGCTGGTAAGCCAGATTGAGCCGTGCAAAAACGGGGTCCATGGGCTCTGAAAATGCGACCAACACCTCTCGCTTGCCATATCCTTTTACTATAGATACCTTGGGCAACTCCTCGTCTATCACCAAATCTTCTAAACTAAAGTCATCCAAGACCCAGCGAGCAGCACTCCCCGTTCCAGAGCCCACGGATATTTCTAGCTGCAAATAGACCTCTTCCAAGGAGGCAAATGCGGCCGGCAACTCAAGTTCAAAACGGCTAAAATTCAGGTTGGTATTGGGAAACTGGGCGGCATGCCCTAGCAACATACGCTCCTGGTAATTTCCCTCAAGGCTCGTAGCCCAGGAAATATGCACCAAGGCAGGGCGGTTTCCTGTGCCATTTTTTAGGGTTTTAGCCCAAAAAATAACGCGCGGGTTACCCATTCCTTTGGGAGATAGCCTCACCCATACCTTCCCAGTAAAAGTGCTGATAGGTTGTACCGCCAGTGCAACCGATCCATTAATTCCTCCCGTGGCAAGGCGAAAAACCCGGGAAGGGGTTGCTCTCAGATCGTTGGCATACCAGCCTGGGAGAAAGGGCTGTGGGTAGGACTGAATTGCAAATGGGGCTTGAAATCCTTGCGTTTGACTTTGAGAAAAGGACGGAAAAACAAGGATTAAAAAGCTAGACAAGAGCAGAAATGCTGCCCTACAAAAAAATAGTAACATGGTCGCATAGTTTAAAAAGTAGGTGAATATAAATTAGGATTACCCACAATCCTATAAGCCGTTCAAAAATCTAGTAAATAGTGCGGATAATCGATAATTTGTTTCAAATGGACTGTATTATTGCGTTAAGCCTCCGTATTTTTGAGCACTCAAAACGAATCCCCTTCGACCTATGAAACTTGCTGTAGTGGGTGCCACTGGATTAGTAGGCACCGAAATCTTAGAAGTACTTCAAGAACACCAATTCCCCTACGATCAACTGCTACTTGTAGCATCCGAACGTTCCAAAGGAAAGGTAATTGAGTACATGGGCAAATCGCATGTCATCATCGGCCTAGCCGAAGCAGTAGCGGAGCAACCTGAAATTGCAATTTTCTCTGCTGGCGGAAGTACCTCCTTGGAATGGGCGCCCAAATTCGCAGCAGTAGGCACGGTAGTCATTGACAACTCCTCCGCTTGGAGAATGGACCCTAGCAAAAAATTGGTGGTCCCAGAAATCAATGCAAAAGAAATCGGCGCTGCAGACAAAATCATCGCCAACCCCAACTGTTCTACCATTCAAATGGTCTTGGCTTTGGAGCCCCTGCGTCAGCGCTATGGCATCAAACGCATCGTGGTCTCTACCTACCAGTCGGTTACAGGTACCGGCAAAGCGGCAGTAGATCAGATGATGGCAGAACGCCAAGGGAAAACACCTGAAATGGTGTATCCGCATAAGATTGACATGAATGTCCTTCCGCACATCGATGTGTTCCAACCCAATGGCTACACCAAGGAAGAAATGAAGATGATCAAGGAAACCAAGAAAATCTTCAGCGATGAATCTATTCAGGTGACCTCCACCACAGTCCGAGTCCCTACCATGGGAGGGCACTCAGAGGCGGTGAATGTAGAGTTCAAACAAGATTTTGACCTTGCCGAGGTGCGTAGCCTGTTGGAAAATGCTCCTGGCATCATCGTTCAGGATGATCCGGCAAACTTTGTCTATCCTATGCCACTCCATGCTCACAAAAAAGATGAGGTATTTGTGGGCAGGCTTCGTCGCGATGAGTCTCAGCCGAATACGCTGAATATGTGGATTGTAGCGGATAATCTAAGAAAAGGGGCCGCCACAAATGCCGTTCAAATCGCCGAATACCTTTTAGAAAATAAACTCGTCTAATGAACTCCGAAAAGTTCACTAGCGAAGGATTCCACCAATTTGTGCAGGATCATCTGGAAGAAGATCCTGCACATTTACTTTTTAAGTACCACGAAAAAGTCGCTTTTGACCTCAAAATGGCCGTGCAGCAAATCGCTGCTCGACAGAAGGCAGCAAAAAAATTGCCGACTTGGAGCAAAAACCTACACCTCCTTTTCCCCGCCAGCATTTCAGTCGAGCAAAGTTCGTCGGAGCAAACGGCTGCCTTCAAATCAGAAGGCCTCTCAGGAAATTACCTCATCGACCTGACTGGAGGCTTTGGGGTCGATTTTTTTCACCTAAGCCGGGGATTTGAAAAAGGGGTGTACTGTGAGCAGCAACCTGAACTTTTTGAAATCGCTAGACATAACCTATCCACCATCCATCCAGATAAGTTTGAATTCATAAATGGGGATGGATTGGAATTTTTGAGAAAAACGGAATTGCAATTTGACCTGATATATGCAGATCCTGCCAGAAGGGGAAGCGGCAACCAAAAGTTGTACAAACTCCAAGATTGCGAACCGAATGTAGTGGAAGCATGGACTCTGCTGCAACGAAAATCCGATCACATCCTTCTAAAAGTTTCCCCCATGCTGGACCTAACTCAAGCATGGAATGAACTGCCAGACATCCAAAGAATAACGGTGGTATCGGTTCGAAATGAAGTCAAAGAACTCCTGCTCCATTGGGAAAAAGCCAAGATGGGTGCGCCAAAAAAGATTTCAATAGTGGACCTAGAGAGCGGAATCCTTCCGTTTGAGTTTGAGCCCAGTGCGGAAGAGCAGGCACATTCCAAGTTTGCGGAAGCGGGCAAGTACCTGATCGAACCCCTAGCAGGGATTTTGAAGGCAGGAGCCTTCAACCTATTTGGGAATCGATTTAATCTTCACAAACTGGAAAGAAATAGTCACCTCTACAAAATCGATGACTTTTCTGCGGGCATTCCAGGACGCATCTTTGAAGTGGTCCAGGAAATCAGTCCAAAAAAGCAGGAGGTCAAAGCCCTCTTCCCTTCAGGAAAGGTCAATGTGATTTGCCGGAATTACAGCACAGGAGCTGAAGAACTCAAGAAAAAACTGGGGCTCAAGGATGGCGGGGCTGATTATTTAATTGGAACCAAAACAGCAACCGGTTACAAGCTGTATTGGTGTACCCGTATCCAATAAAAAAAGTGAAGGTTAATCCTTCACTTCTTCGTAGTCAACATATTCTCCGCCTTCGATGTCTTTCTTCATTTTCTGAGGAGATTTTTTTGGTATAAAATCCACATGTACTCCCTCTTTGGGACGCTGGGCTTGCTGCTGGGCGCGCTGTTGCTCCATAGCTGCTTCATTAACCCTGCGTGCAAGCTGGGCAAGCTTGGAGCGGAGAAAATAGCGAATCAGCTGGCCCAAAAGCCACCCAACACCTAGAAATATGAGGAAAAACTTGATCAAGATTTATCGGTTTTATGGAAACACTACTTGCTC
>CAMCBC010000097.1 GCA_945872775.1 Spirosoma fluviale
AAGATTTCGCCAATCCCCGAACGCGGGCCAGAAGAAAGCATGCGAATGTCGTTGGCGATTTTCATCAAGGAAACCGCTAGTTGCTTCAACGCTCCGTGAGTTTCCACCATCGCATCATGGGCGGCTAGCGCCTCAAACTTGTTGGGTGCCGTCACGAAAGGGAGACCTGTCAGGCCAGCGATTTTCTTCGCCACCAACTCGGAGTAGCCCTGTGGGGTATTCAATCCAGTACCCACTGCCGTACCGCCTAAGGCAAGTTCCGAAAGGTGGGATAGCGTATTGTTCAATGCGCGCAATCCATGGTCCAACTGGGCCACATAGCCGCTAAACTCCTGTCCAAGAGTCAGTGGGGTAGCATCCATAAAGTGGGTACGGCCAATTTTCACCACCTGCTTGAAGGCTTCTGCCTTTGCGGCTAGCGTGTTGCGAAGCTGCTTTACCCCCGGAATGGTCGTTTCAGCGACCATCTTGTAAGCTGCAATGTGCATTGCCGTAGGGTAGGTATCGTTGGAAGACTGGGACTTGTTGACATCGTCGTTGGGGTGAATTTTCTTCTTGGCATCTTCCAAGGAACCTCCCAACAATACATGTGCTCGGTAGGCAATCACCTCATTCGCATTCATGTTGGACTGGGTGCCAGAGCCGGTCTGCCAGATGACCAATGGAAACTGGCTGTCGTGCTGCCCAGTCAGGACCTCGTCACAGACCTGAGCAATAATCTCCGCTTTGGAGGCTTCTAGAACTCCAAGCTCCGTATTGGTCAATGCTGCCGCCTTCTTCAGGATGGCAAAGGCATGGATTATTTCTACAGGCATGCGGTTTTGTACGCCGCCAATCTTAAAATTATTGATGGAACGCTGCGTCTGCGCTCCCCAGTAAGCTGAAGCAGGAACCTCCACAGGTCCCATGGTATCTTTTTCAATGCGTATGGACATGGTAGTCGAAATAAATGGTGAAGAATGGAGCACAAAGGTACATCCAAAGTCCCTTTTTGCCTAAAGCTAGCGAGAGGATTCCACCTTGCTTCCTGGAAAATTGATTACTTCTTGGAAAAGTTTTTTGCTAGGTACCAGCTGCCGATGGAAGAAGAATACTGCCAAGGCATAATTGACCGCTACTAGGAACAGGCAACCTCCCCCTTGAAGGAATTGATTCGTTACCAAAAAGAAAAAAAGGCAAAAAGCCAGCAGTACCACGGTCCAAAACCAAAGAAAAAAGCGCGTGGTCGAAAAGAGTTGGTAGCGTGCAAAAATAATGCTCCCTCGGGGCGTGTCCTCCACCTTTCCTAGCAGTAGTGGAAGAAAGTTGTCCCCTTTTTCAATGACTCGCGAAATGCGAAATCCATCCTCCTCCACTCGCCCATTGAATAGAGGTCGGATCTCTGGCAGCCCTTCGGTCCGTGTGCCTCGAGTAACTGCTGCTAGGCGATCCAAGACCTCCTCTTTGGACAAGGCGCTGACGAGGGTTTCCCGACCAAAAGGCAGCCAATTCATCCCTTAGCGAACTGCAATGCAAGAAATCTCCACCTGCACATTTTTTGGGAGTTTACTTACTTCAACGGTCTCCCGTGCAGGGGGATCGGACTTAAAATACTGCCCATAGGCCTCGTTTATGGCGCCAAATTGACCCATGTCGCGGATAAAAATGGTGCATTTGACCACCTGGGCGAAGCCAAAGCCTGCTGCTCGAAGGACCGCTTCCATGTTTTTCATAACCGCATGCGTCTCCTCGGTGATGTTTTCATTGACCAGCTCTCCCGTCTCGGGATCTAGTGCGATTTGCCCCGACACGTATAGGGTGTCGCCTGCAAGTACCGCTTGCGAATACGGCCCAATTGGTGCCGGAGCTTCAGGGGTGAAAATGATTGTTTTGGACATTTTATTGGAATATATAGTGATTGATTTTTTAAAGAAATACAGTCGAAATACAATGGAAATAAACCGAGCCTGTCCGCCGCGGCGGACAAGCTCGGTGAAATACTCCTAACCCGTATTTCAAACTATTTCACGGAGCGGCCCGCCGCGGCGGGTATTTCCATCGTATTTCGTATCTCCTACTTCGTACTTCTCTTCGCTTCCTCCCAATACACATCCATCTCCGCCAAGGTCATGTCGCTCAGATTTTTGCCAGCTGCTTTGGCAGCCTGCTCGAGGTACTGAAACCGGGAGATGAATTTGAGGTTGGTTCGCTCCAAGGCCTCTTCCGGATTGATGTCGATGAATCGGGCATAGTTGATTAGTGAAAACAGCAGGTCTCCAAATTCCCCAGCAGCCTTCTCTCGGTCGATTTCCTTCCCCTCCGCCGCATTGAATTCAGCATGAAACTCACCCAATTCCTCTTCCACCTTTTCCCAGACCTGCTCAGGCTCTTCCCAGTCAAATCCTACGCCACGCGCCTTTTCCTGGATTCGCATGGCCTTGATGAGGGCAGGTAAACTTTTTGGCACCCCTCCCAGCACTGAGGTATTGCCCTTTTCGGTGAGCTTGATCTTCTCCCAGTTTTGCTTGACCGCTTCTTCATCATCCGCTACCGTATCTCCGTAAATATGCGGGTGGCGGCGGATCAATTTCTCACACAGGGAATCAATCACTGAGCGGATGTCGTAGTGGCCCTGTTCCGAACCGATTTTGGAATAAAAAACAAGATGGAGGAGAAGGTCCCCCACTTCTTTTTTGACTTCCTCAGGATTGCCTTCCAAAATGGCATCCGAAAGCTCAAAAGTCTCCTCAATGGTCAGGTGGCGGAGGCTTTCCGTGGTCTGCTTTTTGTCCCAAGGACATTGCGCACGCAGCTCATCCATGATGGTCAATAGGCGATCAAAAGCAGCCAATTGCTCGGCTCGAGTACTCAAGTTAAACATGATGTAGAAACTATCCTTTCAGTGTAAACGTTTTCAAAGTAAAGCATTAAATTTGCGCAAATTAATCGGGTATGACAACTTTCTTGATCACACTAGGCTTCCTAGCACTTTTCTTCGTTCTGATGTCTGTAAGGCTGATTTTTCTTAAAAATGGCGAATTCAAAGGAACCTGTGCTTCGCAAAGTCCCTTCCTCAACAAGGAGGGAATCACTTGCAACTTGTGCGGGAAGACGGTGGATGCCACAAGCAACTGCGCCAACCCGGACAATGAGGTGGACAAAGTGATGGCCAAATTCAAGTAAGTTTTTCTAGCGTAGCCAACTATTTTTAACATACAAAACCAAAATTCGTGTCTTTAATCAAATCTATCTCTGGAATTCGAGGAACCATTGGCGGCAAGCCAGGCGAAGGCCTCACCCCCATTGATGTAGTCAAATTTACTGCTGCCTATGGCGCTTGGGTGCTGGAAACAACCGGCAATGCCAAAGTTGTCATCGGTAGAGATGCCCGCCTGTCTGGCGATATGGTCTCTCGATTGGTAGCAGCCACCCTTCAAGGCCTAGGCATCGACGTGATCGACCTTGGACTTAGCACTACCCCTACCGTAGAGTTTGCTGTTCCACGGGAAAATGCAGGTGGAGGCATTATCCTCACTGCTAGCCACAATCCCGCCCAGTGGAATGCACTGAAACTTCTCAATGCAGTAGGCGAATTTATCTCAGACGAAGAAGGAAAGTCCATCCTAGCCAAAGCCGAAACCGAAGATTTTACCTTTGCCGAAGTACGTAAGCTTGGCAAATACAGCGTCATTGACGACTACATGGATCGACACATCCAGCATGTGATGGACCTTGAACTCGTAGATGTGGAAGCCATCAAGGCACGTAATTTTAAAATTGTGGTGGATGCGGTCAACTCCACAGGAGGAATTGTTGTCCCTAAACTTTTGCGCGCCCTAGGGGTCAGCGAAGTAGAGGAAATGTTCTGTACCCCAGACGGCAACTTCCCACACAATCCCGAGCCACTTCCTGAAAATCTTAGAGATATCGCTAAGAAATTGGAAAAAGGAAATTTCGACTTAGGCATCGTCGTGGATCCAGATGTGGATCGCTTGGCACTAGTCAACGAGGACGGATCCATGTTTGGCGAAGAATATACCCTGGTAGCAGTCGCTGATTACGTGCTTTCTCAGACACCTGGCAACACCGTATCCAACCTCTCTTCTACCCGTGCCCTTCGTGATGTCACCGAAAAGCGAGGAGGTACCTACAGTGCTTCAGCAGTAGGAGAAGTCAACGTAGTCAACCAGATGAAGGCCGTACAAGCCGTCATCGGAGGAGAAGGCAATGGGGGCATCATCTACCCTGCCTCGCATTACGGCAGAGATGCCTTGGTGGGCATTGGCTTGTTCTTGACCCACTTGGCCAAGTACGGCAAGTCCATTTCCAAGTTGCGCGCCAGCTATCCCAACTACTCGATTTCCAAAAATAAAATTGAACTAACTCCTAGCATTGATGTGGATCACATCCTATTGCGGATCAAGGATAAGTATAAAAGCCATCCCATCATCGACATTGATGGGGTCAAAATTGAATTTGAAAAAGAATGGGTGCACCTTCGGAAGTCCAACACGGAGCCGATCATCCGTATTTACTCGGAGTCTGACTCGGAAGCAAAAGCGGAGCACCTTGCCAAAAAGATCATGCAAGACATCAAGGAAGTCGTAAATGAAACCTTGAGCTAAGTTTCTGCCTCGCCAAACTGCATTCCATGAAGTACGTATACCTCGACAATGCCGCCACAACGCCCATGGACGATCGCGTGATCGAAGCCATGTTGCCTTTTATGCGTGGTCACTTTGGCAATCCTTCCTCGGTGCACAGCCATGGAAGAGAGGTACGTACGGCAATCGAAAAGGCACGTAAAAAAGTAGCCGAACTGCTGCAGGCTAGCCCTTCGGAAATTTTCTTTACTTCAGGAGGCACCGAGGCAGACAATACCGCACTAGTCTGCGGCATTGAATCACACGGCATCAGCCATGCCATCACCTCTCCCTTGGAGCACCATGCGGTATTGCATACCCTGGAGATGCTAGCGAAAAAAGGGCAGGTAAATCTTAGCCTGCTCGAAGTCAATGGAAAGGGAGAAATTGACCTCACTCAGCTGGAGGAACTTCTCAAAAAGAATCCAAAGAGCTTGGTGTCCCTGATGCAGGGCAACAATGAGATTGGCAACTTAAACGACCTGGAGCGGATTGGCCAAATGACCCAAGCACATGGGGCATTTTTTCATTCGGACACTGTACAGACCATGGGGCATTACACCCATGATTTGTCCACCCTTCCTGTAGATGCACTCGTTGCAGGCGCACATAAATTTCATGGACCCAAAGGAGTGGGCTTTTTGTATGTACGCAAAGACAAGAAGATCCATCCCTTCATCCATGGTGGAGCTCAGGAGCGCAACATGCGTGGAGGAACGGAAAATGTCATCGGAATCATCGGCCTCGCCAAAGCTCTGGAAATTTCCCTGGAGGAGCTTGCCGCGCACCGCAGCCACATCGAAAAGCTGAAGGGATACTTCATCGAAAAATTAAGTCAAGAAATTCCGGGGATCGCCTTCAACGGCTGTTCGGCAGACTTGCAAAAGAGTTTGTACACGGTATTGAGCGTCAGCCTTCCCCCTTCGGAATCCAATCGGGGAATGCTTCTATTTCACTTGGATTTGGAAGGCATCTCGGCATCGGGAGGCTCCGCCTGCAGCTCTGGTGCATCAGTTGGTTCCCACGTAATGCGGGCCTTGCAACATCCTGCAGACCGGGATGTAGTCCGGTTTTCCTTCAGCAGATTTACAACAAGGGAGGAAATTGATTACACCCTAGAGAAGCTGAAAGCGCTTTACATCCACTAACCAAATAAAAAAGGAGCCTTTTGGCTCCTTTTTTATTTGGCTGGCTTGTAGCCTATCGCATAAGGTGTCCAGATTTCGAAAATCGGTTGCCCTGCCGAGCTCAGGCCACTGTGGTGCCATTCTCCATCGATGACTTGGTAATCAAAGCCAAGGCTTGCACCGACGCGGGAATTGTCTCTAGAGAAAAAAGCAATCGTTTCCACGTATTTTCCTCCTTTGGCCGTGTAGGTTCCTCCACCCGTGCCCGAAAATTCGCGGGTTTCAGAGTTGAAGGCCACCCACTGAAATCTCCCTCCACTGAGGATTTTGATCGTTCGTCTCGCTCCTGGAGTGGAACGCTGAATTTGTTCCTCTCGCTTCCTACCGGTGATCACCCAGTTGCCCGTCAGGTCATCTTTGGCATCCGATACCTTTTCCCAGACCTCTACCAGTGGACCTTTGGGAGTAGTGCCCGACAGGGTCAATCGCTTGCCTTCCAAACGTGCGTCAAAGGAGGTGACCATCCCAATGATTTCAGGGTTGAGCGTGAAAAATTCAAGGGTCTCCTGGAGCTTGCCTGCGCTCACCGCATACGGTCCACCTCCAGCGCCGACAAAGGAATTGTCCGCCAGGTTTTTCACCCCAAAGGCAAAGTAATTGTCCTGGTAGATTTTGATAAACTCTTGCCCGGATACCGGAACCTGATTTTGGCTGATGAGTTTCCAGGCTCCTTCCACCTGTTGGGCAGAGAGGGAAAGTGCAAAAAACAAAAGGGGTAGCAGGAGGATTTTTTTCATGACAGGTTAGGGAATTGGCGATAGAAGGTGGAAATTGAAAAAGATTCCACGAAAAACCAAGCGCTCTTTTTTTAACAAAGACCCAATCCCCTTGAGCCCATGCACACCTTCCAATTTGGCAGCAGCAAAGAAGAAGTCCTCCTGGCCATCCCCGAACGCAAAATCAAAAAATTGGCGGCGGGGGAAAAGCGATTGGCGATACTACGGATTGGCGAGGTCCTTCATATTTTCGATGTCCAATGCCCTCACCGAGGCGCCGATCTAGGACAAGCCAATATCAATGGTGCGGGTGAAATCATCTGTCCCCTTCACCAGTACCGCTTTGATCTGAAGACAGGAGATGTCCGATCCGGGTATTGTTCCGCACTACCCGTGTACCGCAACGAGCTTTCCGACTCGGGACTTACTATTTACCTTCCCTAGTGTAGGGGAGCACCATTGGGAACAGGCTGATCGGAAGTAGCAATCCAGATGCCTCCTTCGGTACTGCTAAACCCCGTAATGAGTACCTCCGACATGAAGTCCGCCACCTGACGTGGAGCAAGGTTACACACACAAATCACTTGCTTGCCAAGCAATTCTTCCGGGCTGTAGTGGACTGTCAGCTGGGCGGAAGATTTTTTAATCCCTAGTTCCGGGCCCAAATCTACCCACACCTGATAGGCTGGTTTTCGAGCTTTTTCAAAAACCGCCACTCGCAGTACAGTTCCTACCCGAAAGTCAATTTTTTTGAAATCTTCTAGGTCAATCGTTTGCATTGTCGATATATTTTCTACATTTAAGGACGTTTTTCGAAAGCTAACCCGTATTTCATTAAGTTATGTGGAACTGTTCAAGAATTTTTGCTGGTAAAGTTGCCCTGCTCAGCATGGCGGCTTTCGGCTACTTGCTCCTCCCATCGGAAGCAATGGCCCAAGAGGAAAACACGAAGAAACCCTTCGAAAAACCTATTGTAGAAGAAAATAATACAGGTTCTGAGGCTGGAGTCGCTGCTACACTTTTCACTCAAAAGCCAGCGGCAGCCAAGCAAAGCGTGCCGCTTCCGTTACCTAGAAAAGAGGTGAATTCAACTACGCACCTCCAAGAAAGAGAATCCAAAAAGAACGAATCCCCATCCACCTTATCCTTCAATATTTTTTTATACATCGTGGATAAGTTTAAACAGGATCAGGAGATCTACAAATAAAAAAAGAGGCTTGAAAACCTCCTTTTTTATTTTATTCCTTGCTGATAAATTCCTCCAAATCTGCTAGGCTGATTTTTCCTTCGTAGTAGGCGCGGCCAAATACGGCGGCATGCAGCCCCAAGTCTCGCAGTCGTTTGAAATCATCGATGCCGCGAACCCCGCCAGAAGCAGCAAGATACAGGTTTGGAAAGCGATCCAACACTTCCTTGTATAGCTCAAAATTAGGGCCTTCCATCACCCCATCTCGGGTCACATCCGAGCACTTCAGGTGCTTGAGCCCACGCTCATAAAAAAACTCAATGTGTTCAAAAAGGTCTAATTCTGTTTTGGTCAACCATCCTTTGATTTTGATTTTAAAGTCGTTCGGGTTGGTATCTGCAGCCAAGTAGATTTTTTCTCGCCCATAAGACAAGATAAACTGGGCAAAACGCTCCGGATGTTTGGCTGCGGCAGAAGCGATGGTCACGGTTTTAGCTCCAAATTCAAAGCACTTAATCACGTCTCCATCTGTAGTAATGCCCCCAGTAAAATCCACCTCCAAGTCGGTGTAACCTGAAATGGCTTCCAAAATGTTGTAGTTTTTGGGCTCCCCTCTACGGGCTCCATCCAAATCCACCAAATGAACCCGCTTAATACCAATTCCTTCAAAAGCTTGTGCAATCTCGAGCGGGTTGTGCGAAATGACCTGCTCGGTAGCAAAATCGCCCCGCTTCAATCGGACACACTTGCCGTTGATCAACCAAATGGAAGGAATGATTTCAAACATGGTATAAAAAAGAAATTAGAGGTGTAAACTGAACTCGCTGATTTAAATATACAATCCTCTCTGTTTTTTGAAAGCAGAAAGCTTGAAAAAATTGTATTTATTTTTACAAACCCTCTAAAAAAATGACGCCCTTTTAAAGATTAGGGTCAATTTTCATCAATACACTAATTTTCCAAGGCGACCTTGACCTCCCGAAGCCCAAAGAACCTTGCCTCCTGGCGCTACCTTGACCGCATGGTATCCTGTTTGAGAAAGAGGCTTCCAACTGTGTGCCCCGTCGTTAGAATAATCCGAACCACCAGGTCCTACGGCCACTACCCAGCCCTGCTCGGGAAGGTGAGCCACCCCTGAGCGGTATCCGGCTGGACCCTCACTCGTAGAAATCGTCACCTCGCCTAATACCAATAAGGCATTGGCTATTCGGTAATCGGGCTGCAGGTAATCCCCTCCTACAAGCACCAGACTACCTGCACTTGGAAGGGCAGTCATTGCAAAAACACCCTGTGAAGGCTGCCCTTGGAGCATGTCTGTCAACTCACGCACTCCCCAAGATTGGGAAGCAAAGGTGTAGCGATGCAATCGAGAGACAGTTCCCCCTGTGGCAAATACCAGACCTGTTGCATCAGCGACCATAGAGGATGCACTTGCCGCAAAGGCCGCCTCCCCAGGAATCGCCGCCGGCAGGCTTGGCAAGGAATGCCAACTTTTGCCTCCATCACGAGTCTCTAAAATCATCCACTTCCCCCCAATGGGATCTCCCAGTACATAGCCTTTTTGGGCATCAACAAACTGGATGGCATCAAAGAACGCTTCCCCGCCCTCTTGATGCACTTTCTGCCAACTCGCTCCCCCGTCCTCGGTTCGGTAGATCACCGCAGGCTGCCCCGCCGATGCCACTACCGCGGTCCGGGAATCAAACGCATGAATGGATCGGAAATCTACCGTGTCCAAACCAGCAACTGTTCCGGTCTGCCAGCTCGCTCCTCCATCTTCAGTTTTTAGCCAGGTACCCCCAGAGCCACTCGCCCAGCAAACCTGATCTGAAACAGGCGCCAAACCTCTCAAAGAGGCTTTTCCAGGAGATTGAAATTGTTTCCATGCTGGGCCTTGGGCAAAACTTACCGTAGCACAAAAAAAGGCCCCAAGTAGGA
>CAMCBC010000098.1 GCA_945872775.1 Spirosoma fluviale
CGACTGGATTCTACCCTCAATTTTCCAAAAGCCATGACCCTTGGGGCCATATCAGATCCCAACTTGGTTCAGGAAATGGGTGCTGAAATCGCTCGGCAGTTTAAGGTGCTGGGCATGCATGTCAATTTTGCCCCCGTAGTAGATGTCAACTCCAATCCCGAAAACCCGGTGATCGGCTTTCGAGCCTTTGGAGAGGATAAAAATCGAGTTACCCAACGGGCAGTGGCCTACATGAAAGGGCTTCAGGAAAATGGAGTCCTTGCCAATGCAAAGCATTTTCCCGGGCATGGAGACACCGAAACAGACAGTCACTATACACTCCCCTTGATCGCCCATGAGGAAAAAAGAATCTGGGAGGTAGACCTGTATCCCTACCAAGAGCTATTCAAAGAAAACTTAATGTCCGTCATGGTGGCCCACTTGAATGTCCCTAGCCTCAACCAAGGATCTGCTATATCCACCAGCCTGTCCAAGCCCATTGTCACCGATTTACTGCAGCAGCAGATGAATTTCCAAGGCTTGATTTTTACCGATGCCTTAAACATGGAAGGGGTAGCCAACCGAAGTAAGCCGGGAGAGGTAGAGTTGCAGGCACTACTGGCAGGCAACGACATCCTTTTGCATTCGGATGATGTGGCCGAGGCCAAGGCCCTTATTTTAGATGCTGTGGCTCAGGGGCTAATCAGCGAACAAGAAATCAACCGACGGGTAAAAAAGGTCCTGAAAGCCAAGTATTGGGCGGGCCTCCATTCATTTACTCCATTAGATACCTACAAAATTGCGGATCGCCTAACCACCTCAGCTACCTCGGAAGTCATCGAAAAACTCTACAGCGAGGCCATCACAGTAGCATCAAATAAGGGAGACTTACTCCCCCTAGGCCAGTTAGACCTCAACAAAATCGCCAGCCTAAGCATTGGCGGTTCGGGGGCAGATTTTAGTGACTACCTCAACCGCTACACCCAGGTCGATCACTTTCAGATTGCGAAGGCTTCTGGTGAGTCCGCGCACTACAATCTGATGAAGCAGTTGGAAGACTACGAGGTGATCGTGGTGGGGTTGATGGGAGTCAGTAATAGCCCCCAGCGGGGATTTGGCATCGCGCCAGGGGATTTGGAGCTGATCCGCGCTTTGGAAAAAAGACAAAAAGTGGTGACGGTACTTTTTGGAAATGTATATGCAGCCAAGTACTTGGAAGGGTTGGAACATGTGGTTTTTGCCTATGAGAATTCACCTTTCACCCAAAAGCTTGTGCCCCAGATTTTATTTGGTGCCCGACCTGCAAAAGGCATCTTGCCTGTGACGGTAAGCGAACAGTTTACCCAAGGGGTCGGCGGGCTCCTGACCCCATCCAACCGCTTGGCTTATGGCAGTCCAGAAAGCGTAGGAGTAAATGGGGAAAAGCTGGATAAAATTGATGGGGTAGTGGCGGAAATGATTGCCTCTAAAGCAGCTCCTGGTGCCAGAGTCCTTGTTGCGAAGGCAGGAACGGTCATTTTTGATCGATCCTATGGACATTTGGATTACGAAAAATCTGCACCCGTGACCTCAGAAACGGTCTATGACCTCGCTTCTGTCACCAAAGTAGCCGCGACCACGCTTGCCGCGATGTTTTTGCATAGCCGTGGCGAACTTGACCTCAGTAAAACCCTAGGAGATTACCTGCCAGAGTTAAAGGCAACGAATAAAGGAGGCATACTGCTCTCCAACCTGCTCGCACATGAAGCCGGGTTGAAAGCTTTTATTCCACACTACACCAAAACCATGAATTCAGGAAAATGGAATCCCTCCTACTACAAAGATTCAATCAGCGAAGGATACACCCTCCCAGTTTCCAATGAGATGTTTGCCCAAACGACTTTGCGGGATAGCTTGTGGAAATGGACCGTGGAATCTGAGCTATTGCCCAAGCCCTATGGCTATGTCTATTCCGACCTGACCATGTACTTCATGCAAGCCGTGATCGAGCGCATCGTAAACCAGCCTTTGGATGAATTTGTAGCGGATAATTTTTACGCCCCCCTTGGCTTGCAAACGCTTACGTTCAAACCATTTGAAAAAATACCGCTAGAGCAAATCGCCCCCACGGAGAATGATCAGACCTTTCGAGGGAGACAAATCCAAGGCTATGTACACGACCCAGGTGCTGCGATGTATGGAGGCGTGGCAGGTCATGCTGGCTTATTTGGTACTGCACAAGACCTAGCGGTAGTGCTCCAGCTTCTTTTGAATAAGGGAAGCTATGGGGATGTGAACTTACTCAAACCCGAAACTATCGCAGCATTTACCCAGAGACAATCCAAACTAAGTAGGCGAGGATGGGGTTGGGATAAGCCCGAACCTGAAAAGGGAAAAGGAGGATCAGCGGGGAAGTTGGCACCAAAAAGCACTTTCGGCCATACCGGATTTACGGGAACCTGTGTTTGGGCTGATCCTGAGAATCAGCTCACCTACATCTTTCTCTCCAATCGCGTCTATCCCTCTGCTACAAACAACACCCTACTTGACTTAGGAATTCGTACCAAAATTCACGACCTCATTTATGAGGCGATGAAATAGTAGGAAGCACTAACTTAGTTTCCTTTAATCTCAATTACCTTGAATTCCGTGCGTCGGTTGGTTTGGTGCTCCTCCTCGGTTTGTGCCTTTTGGATTCGGAGCTGCGTTTCACCATAGCCCTTCGCCACCAATCGATCTGCAGCGATTCCCTGCGACACGAGGTAATCCACAGCAGATTGAGCCCGTTGCTGAGATAGGGTCAAGTTGTATTCATCCCCAGATCTTGAGTCCGTGTGCGAGCTCAACTCAATGCGAATTGCTGGATTGTCCTTCAGGATTTTTACCAATTTATCCAATTCCAGCGCGGCATCCGGACGAATTTCTGCCTTGGCCAAATCGTAATAAATGTTTTCCAAGACAATCGCTTTTTCAAGGATCAACTGATCCAAAACGATGGTGGTATCTAAGTTGATGTTGGTGACCTCTTGAATGAGGGTAGCAGGGTCAGGAGTCTTTCCCTTGGTGGTGTAAGGGAAGGATTTGGAGAAATATCCGCTTCGAGAAGCAATGATGCTGTATTCACTTTCTGGAGAAAGTGTAAATCGAACTCTACCTTGTGCATTGGATACATCACCGCCCAATTGTTTCTTATCGCCACCATACAAGACCACGCGGGTTTGAGGCAACACTACGGCTTCACCAGATTCTTTCGTGGTTTTGGTGTAGACATTGAGTAGCACATTGACCACTTTTGGCTTAGGAGTCTTGTCTTCAAAAAAGTAAATGTCATCATCACCTTTGCCGCCTTCACGGTTGGAAGAGATAAAACCCGCCTTCGGATATTCGGTGAAGAAAATTCCAAAATCATCTCCATTACTATTGAAATTCTTGCCCAGGTTGGAGACCACCTGTATTCCATCGCTGTTTTTTTCAGCCACAAAAAGATCTAGTTTCCCAAGCCCGGGATGCCCATCGGAAGCAAAGAAAAATTTTCCATCCTTGGTTGCACGTGGAAACAACTCATTTCCGGCTGTGTTGATCGTAGGCCCTAAATTCACTGCATTACCAAAGTCTCCATTGGCAAGTTTGGTCGCTTTGTACAAGTCTATCCCTCCAAAGCCTCCAGGTCGAGTAGAAGCAAAGTAAAGTTCAGTCCCATCTACACTAAAAGCAGGGGTAGAATTCCACCAGGAATCCTCCTCATTTAGCGGCAACCAGATGGGTTGGGTAAATCCCGCGCCTCTGAAATAAGAGGCAAAAAGGGTGGTTTCTGGGTAATCCTTGGAAGAAGTTGAATTTCCTCTGGCATAGATCAAGGTGTTTCCATCGGGACTAATGGCCAAAGCAGCCTGATTCAGCCCCTCTTCATTTCGGAATTCAGGTAAGGGTTGGATGCTGCCTGCATCCACTTTTAGCCCTTCCGCACGTGTTCGGAAAAGCTGGTGGTAAGGTGTGCCAGTGGCCGCATAAAGACTGGAGGACGCCCTACCTGAAGTAAAATATAAAAACTCCTCACTTAGGATTGGGGCATAATCTGCTCCTGCTGTGTTGAGCTCTCGGTAATTGACCAACTGGTAATTTGGAAAATACTCTACAATCGAAGCCGCTAGCTCCAATGATCTGAGCTCTTGCTTCACGCGGGCGAGCAGGCGGTCGTCTGAAGTAAGCAAGGCTGCTTGCTCAAACGCCTTTTTGGCTGCTTCCACTTGCTGGTTTGCTTTGTGACTTTGACCGAGGTGGAAGTAGGAATCAAAGGTGGGTTCCACCGCTACCAGTGCCTCGTAATGTGGGCTAGAGGCTTCTATACGATTAGAAAGGCGGTAACTCTCAGCCAAGACCTGTCTTGCTCTCAAGTTGCTGCTGTCTTTGGCTAAAACTTGTTTGAAGGTGCCTATGGCAAGCTGGTATTGACCGGAAAGAAACTGTTCGTTTCCTTTTTCCAAAAGGCTTTTACAGCCTCCTAGAAGCAGGAGAAAGCAAAGTGCTAGATTAAAAAAAATCGGTTTCATTGGACAGCGTCTGTAGTCTGAGGTTGAATATGGGCAATTAATTCGGAAAATAGGAGGACAACCAACTTTTTCGTACCGGTATCCACAAGCTCCTTAGATCGGCTTTGGTCTGCAAAACGGGTTGCACCACCTCAAGGTCTGGGGTGATTTGTCCATTTGCAATTTTGGACTTCAGCCCCAATGCAGGCAACACACGAAGCGCTCCATCCCCATCCTTTAGCATGACTTTACCTTGATTGACCAAATCCAAATCAAGTGCTTGCTCCAAGCCTTGCAGGGCGCGTACCGATGAGTCGATGGAGCATCCGGAGGCTCCCAACTGGCTTTCATCAACTGCCAAAACTAGGAGTTGCTCGTGTAAAATTTCGAATGAGCTCGGCATCTCGGTGCCATGGGTCGCCCAAACGGCACAAAAATCTTGCAAGGTCTTTCGGATTACCTCTTGCTCGGCAACTGAAAATTTGCGCGTGGAGGCATAAATCCAAATGCGGGAAGAGTCTGGTAATTGGTCAAAAGGTTGGTACATAAGTCAATTCGTGTCTTCAAAGAAAAACCCTTCCTGCATAACGACAAAAAGGGTCTTTTGGATTCAAATCTAAAAATTAAATTCCCATATCCTTCGCAATCATCTCGGCAAGGTCATAGACTTTTACTTCCGCTTCCTTGTTTTTGTTTTTGATCCCATCGGTCATCATGGTCAAGCAGAAGGGACAACCCACCGCAATGGCCTGTGCTCCTGTCGCCAAAGCCTCCTCGGTACGTTCGATGTTGATGTCTTTTTTACCAGCTTCTGGCTCCTTAAACATCTGCGCACCACCCGCCCCACAGCAAAGTCCTTTGGTACGGCAACGCTTCATTTCCACAAGCTCCACATCCAGAGCTTTGATAACCTCGCGAGGTGCTTCGTAAACCTCGTTGGCGCGACCGAGGTAGCAAGAGTCGTGGAAGGTGATTTTCTTTCCTTTAAACTCTCCTCCACCTTGCAGGGTCACTTTACCTTCGTTGATCAGCTGCTGGAGAAACTCCGAGTGGTGAATCACCTCGTAGTTTCCACCGAGTGCTGGGTATTCATTTTTGATGGTATTGAAGCAGTGCGGACAGGCTGTTACCACCTTTTTCACCTCATAGCCATTCATCACTTGGATGTTGGCCACGGCTTGCATTTGAAAGAGAAATTCATTGCCAGCACGTCGAGCAGGGTCTCCCGTACAGGCTTCTTCAGGGCCGAGCACGGCAAAACTTACCCCTACTTTATTCAGGATTTTTACAAAAGCCTGGGTGACTGCCTTGTAGCGCTCATCGAAGGAACCGGCACAGCCCACCCAGAAAAGTACTTCCGGAGTCTGTGCATTGGCGGCCATTTCGGCCATGGTAGGTACAGTATAAGTAGACATGTTTTTGATACTAGAGGTTAGATACAAGATGCAAGACCAAAGAGGCTTTCACGCAACCCTTACTTCATTTCTTCTTCTTTTACTTTTTCGGACCAGTTGAATCGGTCAGCTGGACTAAATTTCCAAGGAGAAAAGCTTGTCTCCATATTTTGGAACATCGCATTCCATTGGGCAGGAGTGCCCGATTCCTCCATGGCCACGTAGCGACGCATCTGTAGAATAATGGAAAGCGGGTCAATATTGATCGGGCAGGCTTCCACACAGGCATTGCAACTCGTGCAGGCGTTGATCTCTTCCTTGCTGATGTAGTCTCCCAAGAGTGACTTTCCATCCGCGAGGCCTGGGCCTCCAGCATCGATGCTTTTGCCCACCTCCTCGGCACGATCTCGAACATCCATCATGATCTTGCGAGGGGATAGTTTTTTGCCAGTTAGGTTTGCTGGGCATTCGGAACTGCAGCGACCACACTCGGTACAGGAATAGGCATTGAGTACATTTACCCAGCTGAGGTCATTGATGTCTTTGGCACCAAAGCGGCCAATTTCAGCGGGAGGGGCCGAAGGATTCTCCACAGGGATCCCCAACATCATGTTCACTTCCTGCGTCACCTCGGGCATGTTGGCCATCTCACCTTTTGGTTTCAGATTTGCATACCAGGTATTGGGGAAGGCCAAGAAAATATGCAGGTGCTTTGAATACGTCACATACACGGCAAAAGCTAAAATCCCGGCAATGTGAAACCACCAGGCAAATCGCTCCACAAGCACCAAAGTACCATTAGATAGGCCCTCAAAAAGGGGCTGAAGTAAGCTACTAAAGAAAAGAGGTCCTAGAACTAGGTAATGCGCATCTCCTCGGCCAGCCAAAATCTGATCCGTGGCATTCATGGTCAAGATGGCAAACATCAAGATGATTTCGATCACCAAGATCAAATTGGCGTCCAGCGCCGCCCAACCCTTGAGTTCCGGCTTGGTAAATCGCTCCACCTTCATCACATTTCGTCGCACCAAAAACGCAACGCAAGACAGCAGTACTGCAACGGCTAGAAATTCAAATACATTGATCGCAACGGTATAGAGAGATCCCAAGTAAGGTGCAAAGAGGCGGTGGGTGCCCAAAATCCCGTCGAGCACAAACTCCAATACTTCCAAGTTGATGACCAGAAACCCCACATAAATCAGGAGGTGTAAGAATGCAGGTACCAAGCGTTTGAACATTTTTTGCTGACCCAAGGCCACAAGCAGCATGGCTTTCCACCGATTTTCGGGTTGGTCATTTCGGGTCTCTGCCTTACCCAACAGGATGTTTCGGCGAAGAAATTGGATCCTTTTACTCAAGATAAAGCCCGCAACACCCAAAATAAGGACAAATGCAAGTTGTGGTAAAATGCTCATATTGATCGGATTAACTAGTTTTTATAAATTTTGGGTCTATTTTTTCTGAAAAGGATTTGTAGAGAATACTCATTTATCTACATTTGCAACACTTTAAAGGATGGTGATATAGCTCAGTTGGTAGAGCATCGGACTGAAAATCCGTGAGTCGGTGGTTCGAGTCCACTTATCACCACAAACCCGGTCATCGTAGATCGGGTTTTTTTTTGCCCTATTTTTTTGTTGCTGCATCAATTGCTTCTCCTCCTTTTGCACTGCCAAAATATAAAATAGTCTGCATGCATACTATTTTTCGCCAAATTTAAAATTCAATTTTTGATTGGAGATCTTCAATAGGGCAGAAACCTCTTTCGGAAATTTACTTCTCTCAACTTAAGAACACCAAGTTGGGAAATTTGTTGGAGAACCGCTGAACAGCTTTTGCCAAAAACTAAAAGTGGAATCAAGAGCCCTATTTTTTAAGAAACATCGCCATTTCCGCCACTCGCTTACCTAGACCCCTCGCCTTTACTAAAAATTGCTCCTCCACCTTCCCCGTTTGAAAAGGAGCCTCCCCCGTAATCGCGGATGCTCCAAAAGCGGCTTCCGTCTCCTCCCCGCCCATCACCAGCATTCCCTGAATCAGCATGGAATGGAGCAGGTTCAACTGTACTATTTCCTCCCCAATCGAAATTCCCCCTCCAGTGACAAAGGCTGCTCCCAACTTGTTTTTTAGTGGACGCCCTTCAAAGGGCCAGCTATTGATGAAGCGCTGCACCTCAGGGGCCACGTTGGCATTGTAGACCGGCGAGCCGACCACAATTGCATCCGCCTCAAGTACCTCTTTAGTGCTCACATGATTTATTGGAAGCATAAGTACCCGCACACCCGCTACTGATTTTGCACCCTCCTCCACTGCAAGAGCCATTGTTTTGGTGTTTCCGGATTGGCTGTAATAGGCAATCAACACCGTGGGCTGCTCTTGTCCATATCCCAGGAAGGGCAGGGATAGAAAAAGAAAACTGAGCAGGACAAAGCGGTGCATCCAAGGGGAAGTGTTCATCCCCGAAATTAAAAAAAATCCCCATCTCCGTTAGGAAATGGGGACCTGAATCTGATCAAAACGTATTATTTCTTCCAGCTAGCCTTTCCACCCTTGGCGGAATCTACCGTAACACTGTAGGAAGATCCTGAAGAAACAATCCAGCGAACTTGTACCGCTCCCATGCCTGGGATATTGGCAACGGCCATTTTTTCTGGTGAATTGACCTGCTCCTTGTACTTCTTCATGTCCGCATCTTCCACCACAAAGCCTGCTACTACCTTTGCTCCGGTAAGCGTTACGTAATCGGGACGCTCGATACGGTACTTCAAATCTTGGCTGGCGTGAGTTGGCATCATGCGCTCGTTGAAGATCGTGGCCGTAATGGCTTTCAATCCTCCTCCCAACTCCTCTTCCTTCACCTCGGTGATGGAAAGCTTGGGCGTGTGGTAGGCATGGTAAATCGTGAAGGCGGCATTGCGATGGGCATCCTGCTCCAAGAGAAATCCTGGATGTGCACGTCCAAATGTCTTTTTGAAGCCTCCAATCTCTACCGTCCCAAACTGTGGGTGCTTGTATTCTTTGTAGTTGACAAAGGCATCACCAAAGGTCAACAACTGGTCCACCTTGAGTTGCTCCTCCTGATTGCCACGCCCTGCTTCCTTGTTGAAATAGAGGTAAGAAACCATCAACTCATTGGTGTAAGTGAAGATTCCACGATTGCCATAAAACCAATCCAGCTCTCCACCAAATACGGAGTACAAATCCTTGTACACGGTCAGGTAACGGTACCCAGGGATCATTTCTTCCCCCTTCTTACCGATAGCATCGTAGATACGAATGTCCTCACGGTTGTAGGTATTGAGATCTTCCTCAGCCCCTGGGCCTCGAAGAATCATCCCCCCAGAGTTGTGGAAACTCTGGGCTCCTGCAATGTTGGAGTGCTTCCAAACAAACTCCATCACCGCACGATTTTCTGGCAAGGTAAACGGATAGCGCATGGCACCGCGTTGGATGTAATCGGGCTGCCAATTCCAACCCCAATCGCGGTTGGGATCGTAGTAGCCAATTCCATCCTCGTTGACTTCACCATCACCATCGTTGTCGACACCTTCTTGACCGAGCATTTCGTACTCTCCTACCTGGTCAGGACCCACTTGCATGAGTCTTCGTGGATCCAAAGGATCTTTGATGAATCTTCCCGTTGGAGATTTGCGGATCATCATGGTGATGTGTCCATCGCCGTCCAAGTCATCCATTCGGTCCTCACCATTTTTGCCATCGCCATCGTTGTCCAACACCAG
>CAMCBC010000099.1 GCA_945872775.1 Spirosoma fluviale
TACCTGAGTAGCGGGTATCTGAAGTAGATCCCCCACCCGCTCCGCAATAAAGGGCAAGTAAGCAGGGGTATTTCTTTTTCCACGATGTGAAACCGGCGCTAGGTAGGGAGCATCTGTTTCCAAAACCAAATGCTCCAAACCAATATACGGAATCACCTGATCTAAACCTCCATTTTTATAGGTAGCAACGCCGCCAATCCCCAACAAAAATCCCATCTCCACAATGCGTTTTGCTTGGTCTAAAGTTCCAGTAAAGCAATGAAAAATTCCCTTTAACTTCCCATTATGTGCTTTCTCGATAAACTCAATGGTCAAATCGATGGATTCTCTGCAGTGCAATACAATGGGTAGCTCCTTGGCTTTGGCCCAGCCCACCTGAATCTCTAAGGCCACAAGCTGCCGATCGAGATTCGTTTTATCCCAGTACAGATCTGTACCAATCTCTCCCACCGCAGCAAAGGACCGGCTGTTCAGCCAAGTCTCCATCACCTGCAGTTGCGCCTCAAAATCATCGCCCACTTCGCAGGGATGCAGGCCCATCATCGGCACGCACAAGTCTTCGTAGCGCGCTTCACAGTCCAGCATACGGTCGATGCTATGCACATCCACATTGGGCATAAACACGGTGGTGACGCCTGCAACACGAATCTCTTCAATGACTTGATCCCGATCTGCATCAAATTTGCTGGAATAAATATGGGCGTGGGTATCAATCAACTGCATGAAGAAAAGCAGGGTTAAAGGGTCATTTATCCCTCAAAAATAAGAAAGTATAGATGCAATATTCCGAATAGAACCTATTGGTTAAAAAATTAGTGTACGAAACCCCGTCGCAGACGGAGTCAACTAGCCTTCCAAGAGCTGCGTGGTATATCCCTCTCCAACCAAAAAATCCAAGTAATCAGGCAATACCTTCATTAGCTGCGCCTGGGTCTTCTGCTGATCATGAAAGACTATAATCGTACCAGGGGCTGTTCTAGCAGTACAGGCCCGAATCAAAATCTCCGGAGACACACTCCAATCAAAATCATAACTCAGCAAATTCCACATCACAATTCTCTTAGTGGATTCTATCCCCTTGGCTTGCCCTTGACTCATCCAACCATAAGGTGGACGAAAAAACCGAGGGGTTTCCCCAACGGTATCGGCAAGGATAGAATCGCAGCTTGCAACATCATCCAAATAAGTCTGTGTGGATGTTTTCCAGCCAGAAAGGTGACGATAGGTATGGTTGCCTAGCTGATGTCCAGCAGCCACTACTGCCTGAGCGAGAGCTGGATGCTTGCGTACATTATCCCCTACCATAAAAAACATTGCTTTCATTCCCCGCTTCTCCAATTCCTCTAGCACCCAGTCGGTGATACCGGAAACAGGCCCATCGTCAAAGGTGAGCGTTATTTTTTGTTCCAAACTTGGCCCTTTCCAAATCCGATTGGGGTAAAGGGAGGGTATAAAAAATGGAAGTTGATGCAGCCTCATTTACTCGAAACCCGAAGACTTAAAAGTGTTAAATCATCGTGAAACGGTACTTTTCTAGAGAATTTATCCATTGCCGATCGGAATTCAAGATGAAATTGAGCAGGATCATGGTCCTTATTTTTGTCGATAAATTCCTTTAATCTACCCTCTCCAAATTCTTCTTCCTCTGGATTCATGGCTTCTGTCAAGCCATCCGTATAGAGGTGGATGGTAAAATCTTGCAAGCCTTCTCGCATCCCTACTTCCAAAAATGGAACCTTTTCAAAAGCTCCCAAGATGGTGGTTCCTGCCTCCAAAAACTCCGTGGTGCCAGATTCTCCAGCTACCAACACGGGTGGATTATGTCCGGCATTCACAAAGCGCAAGTTGCCGCTTGCAAACTCGTATTCCCCCAAGAAAAAAGTAATGAACCGCTCACCTTTGGTTAGGTCAAAGAGCGTAAAATTCAGTTGGTGAATCAAGGTTTCCAGATCCGTATGGCTTCGCAACAAGGTCCGAAGTGCAGCCTGAAAATTAGACATCAACAAGGCCGCAGCCATTCCTTTTCCTGACACATCTGCAATGCAGAAGTACAATTTATCCTCACCATTGACTATCAAATCGTAATAATCACCCCCAACCCTGCTATGAGGAATGTAAGTCACTTCGGCCTTCAAAAAATCTGAGTTCGGCAAGACCGCAGGAAACAAAAGCTGCTGCACCTGCGAAGCTATCTCCATCTCCCGTTTGACAACTTCCTGTTCCAGCTGCCTTCTCGCAAAGCGTTTGTTCTCCAAGGCAACGACTAGAATATTGGCCAAGGCTTGGGTGAAGTCCAAGTCCAATTCAAGCTCCTTATTTTTTCGTTTCAAAAACAAAATTGCCAGCAGCGTCTCCTTGTGGTACACGGGGAGGTATGTTTCCAGCTCTCCAAAAGAATACCCTTCTTCGAGACGAATAGATAAGCTACCAGACGTTTTATTTTCCTCTACCGCATCCGCTGAGAGTAGGACTGGGGTTTTTGACTTTACGCCATGGGCGATGCGTTTCTCAAAATCTCCTGCCTTCGCAACGTATAGAATTAAGGAGCGAATATCGAGGTGTACCAAACAGGTAAACTTGAAGATGTTGATCAGCACCTCTTCGGATTGGTTTTCATTGATGGCCTGCGTGATTTCAAGCAAGGCCTTCAGCTCCAATTCTTTCCGTTGGTATTTGTAGCTATTCGAATCCACGCTAGATCGTAGTGTGGGCCATCAAGCCCTTTTTTGTGGCTAAATACAGGAGGCCTTTCCCCAGTTCATGCAGGTCAATGTCCTCAAAGCATTCTTGGTCTGGTGCTGAAAAGCATTTGATCCAGCCTTTGTCCTTGAGAAGGGTAAGCGTATTGAGGAGCTGTGAATCTGGCCAACCTAAGGCATCTTGTAGGATTGCATAGGGTTGAACGAAATACAACTCGTCTAATAAATCAAATTCTTCGTCACTCATAGGTACGCTTGGCTAACTCCTAAAATTAAGGAATCTTATTGAAAATTTGACTAGTACCTAGCGGCCTCCACATGCTACAAAAATGAGGCCGCAACCCACTACCGCTTAAGCATGATTTTCCCTGTATTTCCATTAACTTGGTTTCGTGAAAGCTCCTGAAAAAAAACTCCCCACAGAAAAAATCATTTTAGGCATCGATCCAGGGACTACCGTGATGGGCTATGGCTTGATTTTGACGGAAGGTAAGAAATACAAGATCCTCCAGTATGGGGTCATTCACCTCAAAAAATACGAAACACACGAACTGAAGCTCAAGAAAATTTTTGAGCGAATTTCAGGCATTTTGGATGAGTTTGCTCCTGATTCAGTAGCCTTAGAAGCCCCCTTCTATGGAGTCAATGTACAGTCTATGCTGAAGCTAGGCCGCGCACAAGGCGTGGCGATGGCTGCGGCACTTTCCAAAGAAATCCCCATCACCGAGTACTCCCCAAAAAAGGTGAAGCAATCCGTAACGGGTAATGGAAATGCCTCCAAGGAGCAGGTTGCTGCGATGTTGCAAACCTTACTTGGGATTGAAGAACTCCCCAAACTGCTAGATGCTACTGACGCGCTTGCGGTAGCGCTATGCCACCACTTTCACGAAGGCAGGATGCAAACACGTGGAAGAAACGAGGGATGGAAATCCTTCATTCAAGAAAATCCCGATCGACTAAAAAAGTAAACGGAGTGCTTACTCCGTTTTTTCTTTTGCAGCCTTGGAAGGAAGGGTGTACCCTACCGAGAGCTTGAACACGGTGTTGTTCACCTCAAACTCGTAATAATTGAAAGGTACGACACCAAAGTCATAGCTAAACTGAAGGTTGACTCCAGAAGCCAGCTGGTAACCAGCACCCAATACTGCTCCTATTTCATAGCCACCAAGGGATTCCGCATTGGTATCTTTTGTACTTCCAGTAGTACGGGTTCTCGAAAGTAGAAACCCTGCCTGAGGGCCTGCAAATACATTAAATGAGGAATTGATGGCATAGCGCGCCAATACCGGAATATCCAAATAGCCTAGACTCTCTTTGATTTCTTGTGTGGAACCAAGAGGTACTGTTTTATACCCTTTTCCTGAATAAAACAAACCCGGCTCTACCGTTAACTTATCGGTTGCCTTGATTCCATAATAAGCTCCTAAATGCACTCCAGTAGTTGAAGTAAATGCACGCTGAGATTCTCCATTGGAAAAGTTGCTCGAGCCAATACCTGCACGAATACCTATTTGTGCTTGAACAGCAGTGGCGAAAATTAAAAATGCGAGAAGTAAAAAACCTTTTTTCATAATAGGGGTGATTTTTGTTTCTTAAAACTAAAACAAGAAATGTGAAAATCTAGCTGGAGACGGATTTTTATTCCGTGAAATTTAGTTCGGAACCCCTTAAAATTAACTGCTCTAGAAATCACCTGAATAGCTTGTATTTGGAATCCCTCCCAATTTTTCCCAAATTCCAACTTCTATTGCAACAAACCCAAATCAACCTAAGTCCGCCTCCTAATCTTTGCCCCTTTGAACCCAAAATTCAAGTGAATTGCAAAAACTTTAGGCCGTGGTGAAGGTGCAAACAGTACCTAGCATGATTCGATCTCTACTCCTTTTTTCTTTAACACTTCTCCTTTTAAGCTGCGGTTCAGAATCAAATGAACAAACTTTTGATAGTTCCAAACTGCGTCGCGCAACTCCGGAAGAAGTGGAAGCCTTGGTGGAAGCATTTATTCTTGCCGAAGACTCCAGCACCATCCAAATTCCTGAGGGATTTTACGAACTCAAGACCCAGCTCATTCTAGACAACAAAACCGCCATTCGCATACAAGGAGATGGCATGGACAAAACAGTGCTTTCTTTTCGAGAGCTGAAATCTGGGGGTGAAGGGGTGAAAATCGTAGGCAAAGACATTACCATTGAAGAACTGAGCATTGAAGATGCCCCGGGCGATGGTATCAAAGCACAACATACGGATGGGATCACCTTTCGAAAAATCAATGTGACCTGGACCAACGGGGATAAATCCAAAAATGGCACCTATGCCATCTACCCAGTACAATGCAAAAATGTGGTCATCGACGAATGCATCGCCTCGCACTCCAAAGATGCAGGCATCTACGTAGGCCAATCCGAAGATATTGTGGTGAAGAACTCCCTAGCCTTCGGCAATGTGGCTGGTATTGAAATCGAAAACTGCGACCGAGCTGAAGTCTATGGAAATACTGCCCGAGACAATGCTGGTGGAATACTGGTATTTAACCTTCCCGGTCTACCCAAAGCCGATGGTCGAAAAACCCGCATCTACGACAACGACATCATTGACAACAACCACGAGAACTTTGCAACTCCCATCGGTGATGGACCTAATGGTAATACCGTAACCATGATCCCACCAGGTTCGGGTATCGTGCTCTTGGCTGCCAAAGAGGTGGAAATCTTCAACAACCGCATCCTACGAAACAAGACCTATGGCGTGGCCATTGCTAGCTACCAAGTCACTGGATTCCCTGCCGAAGCTCCCAACTGGTCTCCCTACACCACGGACATCTCCCTGCACGACAACGAATACGATCGTGGATCTTGGAGCTCCCTCCCTGACCTAACCCGTGAATTGGGACAGTTGGTCAGCATATACAACGCCCATGGTTGGCTAAAAACCCAAGACATCATCTACGATGGAATTTGGGACGAGTCTCTCGCTACCTCCATCGATTCCAATCCCATGCGCATCTGCATCCAGGAACCAAACATTAAGGACCTAAGATTTACCCGTTTTTACCTCATGGAAGGCGAGGATAAGATCGACGCATTTAAGGATTATGCTCCCTTTGAGATCTGCAAACCTGCTCCTGCGGGGCAAGACTCCTTGCGTATCCTCCATTCAAAAATATTGTAAGCATGAAAGGATTCGCTCTCAATTTTTCAAAATGGGCAATTGCCGTCCTTTTTCTTTCCCTACTCTTGTCTTGCCAACCCGAACAGAAAGAAGAAGTACAGGCCACTGCAACGGAAGAAATTTTAGATCCTGAAAATGCATCAGGGAAGTTTCCCTACCGAAGACTCTCTACCTATGGTTTTTTTGAAGGAGAACTCGACCAATTATCACCCAAAGAAGCAATTATTCCGTACCAGCCTGCCTCCTCCTTGTTTACAGACTATGCCCTCAAAAGTCGATTTGCTTACCTACCTGAAGGCGAAAAGGCCGTCATAGCTGGAGAAGAACTGAATTTGCCGCAGGGAACAATCTTGATAAAAAACTTCTATTACCCCAGCGATTTTCGCAAACCAGAAGGGGAGCGTAGAATCATTGAAACCCGCCTCATGATCCACGAGGAAGACGGATGGCAAGCCTATCCCTACGTCTGGAATGATTCCCAAACAGATGCTGTCTTAAAGGTGGTGGGTGCTGAGAAGGAAGTTCGCTTTATCAATCAAGCAGGGGAAGAACAGGTCATCAACTACCTCGTTCCCAACAAAAACCAATGCAAGAGCTGCCACAACAAAAATGAATCCCTAGCTCCCTTGGGCGTGCAAACCAGGCACCTCAACCATGCGATCACCTTTGCAGAAGGATCGGAAAACCAATTGGCACATTGGGCCAAGCTTGGCAAGCTTGAAGGGTTCTTGGGGAAAGCAGCACATCCTTCCCTAGTCAACTACGAGGATCAAAGCCTAACCCTCAACGATCGGGCCATGGCATACCTAGACATCAACTGCTCCCACTGCCATCGAGCGGAAGGTCCTGCCAGTACTTCTGGGCTTTTCCTCACCTATGGACAGCAAGACCCCTTGAAGCTTGGGGTATTCAAAACCCCGGTTGCTGCAGGCAAAGGATCTGGTAAACACACCTACGATATCGTCCCAGGTCAGGCGGATGCATCTATTCTGCTGCATCGTATGAATTCTACTGAAATGGGAGTAGCCATGCCAGAGATTGGGCGAACCAGCATCCATGCGGAAGGGGTGGCCTTAATTCGGGCATGGATCAATCAGATGAACTATAAATAGAAAACAAACGAAAAAGGGCCAGATAAATCTGACCCTTTTTCGTTTGCAATGCTTCTGATCTTACATGTTGTCGCTACTGACCACAGCAGAGAAATATTCTCGGTTCATGCGTGCAATGTTGGTAATCGAAATGCCTTTTGGACATTCTGCCTCACATGCACCTGTATTGGTACAAGCACCAAAACCTTCAGCATCCATTTGAGCCACCATTTTTTCTGCTCTCGTTTTGCGTTCCACTTGCCCTTGAGGCAATAAAGCCAGCTGTGAAACTTTTGCAGAAGTGAAAAGCATGGCAGAAGCATTTTTGCAAGCCGCTACACAGGCTCCGCATCCGATACACTGAGCTGCGTCCATGGCCAAATCCGCGATAGTTTTTGGGATTGGAATTTCGTTGGCATCAGGAACTCCACCAGTATTGACAGACACGTAGCCTCCTGCTTGGATAATTCGATCAAAAGCCGAACGATTGACTACAAGGTCTTTTACAACTGGAAAAGCCTTCGCTCTCCAAGGTTCAATGGTGATGGTCTCTCCATCTGAGAAAGAACGCATGTGGAGCTGGCAGGTAGTGGTCTGCAATGGTCCATGAGGTTTGCCATTGATGTAAAGCGAACACATTCCACAGATACCTTCTCTGCAGTCGTGGTCAAAGTGCACCGGATCCTCGCCCTTTTCAGTTAGTTGATCGTTCAATACATCCAACATCTCCAAGAAAGACATGTCCTTGGAAACATGGTCTGCCACATAGGTCACAAATCCACCCTTGTCCGCTGCATTTTTCTGTCTCCAGATTTTTAAAGTCAATTTCATCTGTCTACGCTAGTTTTATTTTAGGTCAATGACTATGATTTTTTTTAATGAAAAAGCCAAAGTCTTTTGAGCTGATTGCCTATAAATTATTTATATGAACGCTGAGTAAGTTTGACATTTTCAAAGACAAGCTCCTCTTTGACAAGTTCCTCCTCCTGGCCTTCTCCTAGGTATTTCCAGGCGGCCACGTAGGCATAATTTTCGTCATCACGAAGGGCTTCCCCGTCAGGAGTTTGGTATTCTTCTCTAAAGTGCCCTCCACAGGATTCATTTCTGTTGAGTGCATCGTCCACCATCAGTTCGCCCAGTTCCAAGAAATCCGCTACTCGATTGGCCTTCTCCAAGGATTGATTGAGTTCTTCGTTGGTACCCATAACTTTCACGTTGGACCAAAATTCCTTTTTCAAGGCTTGGATTTCAGCTTTAGCACCTTTGAGTCCTTCTTCGGTTCGGGCCATGCCGCACTCATTCCACATGATTTTACCCAATCGCTTGTGGAAATAATCCACAGGCTTGGTTCCATTGATGTTTAATAGCGTATTGATTCGACCTTGAACTTCCCCTTTCAATCTTGCAAATTCCGGATGCGTATCATCCACTGGCTTTGGAGCAAGCTGCGCCAAATAGTCACCTACAGTGTAAGGAATTACGAAATAACCATCTGCCAAGCCCTGCATCAATGCAGAAGCACCCAATCGGTTGGCACCATGCTCAGAGAAGTTGGCCTCTCCTAGCGCATACAAACCGGGTACAGTGGTCATCAAATTGTAATCCACCCAAAGTCCACCCATGGTGTAATGCACCGCTGGATAGATCATCATTGGCATCTCGTAAGGATCCTCTCCAGTGATCTGCTTGTACATATCAAAGAGGTTGCCGTACTTCTGTTCGATGATTTTTCGCGTATCGCGCTTGATCGCATCACGGAAGTCTAGGTATACGGCTTCACCCGTTTCATTGACTCCACGACCCTCATCGCATACATATTTCGCGTTTCGAGAAGCTACATCTCGAGGAACCAAGTTTCCGAAGGAAGGATATTTTCTTTCCAAGAAGTAATCACGGTCCTCATCCTTGATGTCGTTTGCTTTAATCTGCCCTTTTCTTAGTCTCTCTGCAATCTCTTGCGTAGCTGGAACCCACACTCTCCCGTCATTTCGGAGGGATTCTGACATCAAAGTCAACTTGGACTGGTGGTCTCCCGATACTGGAATACAAGTTGGGTGAATCTGGGTAAAGCAAGGATTGGCAAAAAATGCCCCACGCTTGTGTGCTCTCCAAGCTGCAGTCACATTGGAACCCATCGCATTGGTAGACAGGAAAAACACGTTGCCATAACCTCCTGTACATAGGAGAACAGCATGTGCTGCGTGCGTTTCGATAGCTCCAGTAATTAGGTTACGTGTCACAATGCCCTTGGCATGTCCATCGATCACTACCACATCCATCATTTCGGTGCGTGGATACAATTTCACTTTGCCATTGGCTACCTGACGGCTCAAGGCCGAATAGGCACCAAGCAACAATTGCTGACCTGTTTGACCACGAGCATAAAAGGTACGGGATACTTGGGCTCCTCCAAAGGAACGGTTGGCCAGTAGTCCTCCATATTCACGAGCGAAGGGAACTCCTTGCGCCACGCACTGATCGATAATTTTAACGGACACCTCCGCAAGACGATAGACATTCCCCTCACGAGCACGGTAGTCTCCACCCTTGATGGTATCGTAGAAAAGTCTGTAGATCGAATCCCCATCGTTCTGGTAGTTTTTTGCTGCATTGATACCCCCTTGCGCTGCAATTGAGTGCGCTCTTCTGGGG
>CAMCBC010000100.1 GCA_945872775.1 Spirosoma fluviale
GTACATTTAATGGCTATTCATTTGCCGTTCCTAGTTCTTTGGTCAAAAAAGTGATGGATGATTTGCTCAACCATGGAGCAGTGCAGCGTGGGCTTTTGGGAGTGCAGATCCAAGACGTGAGTCCTGAACTGGCTGATTACTTGGGTAAGAAGTTCCCGGTAGAACAAGGGGTCTATGTCGGTGGAGTAAATGAGAATTCCGCTGGCAAAGCAGCAGGTCTAAAAGAGGGGGATATCATCGTAGCCTTGGACGGCAAGCCAGTGAATACGGTAGCCAACCTGCAGGAATTTGTAGCCAGAAAACGACCAGGGGATAAAGTGGAAGTGAGCTATTTGAGAGATGGAAAAACCCTCAAAGCAACCGCTACGCTCAAAAACTTCTCCGGTGACACAAATATTGTCAAAAAAGAAGCTCCAAAAGTACTGTCCTTTGAAGGACTTCAATTGGAAGACGTGAAACAGCAAACTAAGGAACAACTTCAAATTGAAGGAGGCGCAGTCATCAAGTCCAACGCCAACGAAGCTTGGAGAGCTGCAGGTGCTCGAAATGGATTTATCATCACTTCGGTCATCTCTGATAAGGGTCGCAAGCGTGTCACCAGCGCAGCAGAAATGATCGATTTCTTGGAGGATTCCAAAGGGGAAGAGATCGTGGTTTTGGGAATGTTCCCAGATGGCACGGAATACTACTTTGAAGTGAAACCAGAATAAGGATTTTCCTTTTGTATTTGGGAATCTAGAAAACCGGAGAAATCCGGTTTTTTTTGTTTCTTATTTTGCTTACTTTATACTTTTCAAACCCAAAATCACCATGAAAAAAATTCTAAGTTATGCCCTGCTCTTCCTTTTTTTAGGGGTAGGAGCTACCGCTCAAACCATCAGTGCAGCAGGAAATAACCCTGTTCCTGGCATTTCGAAAGACCGAATTGCCAAGATCGATGCGATGCTGGAAGAGGCCATCAAAGCAGAGGAGGTACCAGGGGTAGTCGCCCTAGTTGTCAAAGATGGAAAGATTGTTTACCATTCAGCAAAGGGATTTGCAGATGTGGCCGGAGGAAAAAAGATGGAGAAAAATTCCATTTTCCGAATCGCCTCCCAAACCAAAGCCATCACCTCTACAGCCATCCTGATGTTATATGAGGAGGGAAAGATTCAGTTAGACGATCCGATCTCCAAGTACATTCCTGAATTTGCCAATCCTCAAGTTTTGGCTTCATTCCGCTATGCAGACACCAGTTACACAAGTAAGCCAAGCAGCAAGGTCATTACGATTCGGCACCTTCTCACCCATACTTCAGGCCTAGGCTATGGGGTGATTGATGGAGATGAACGCATGAAAATGATTTACCACAAGGCTGGCGTAATGGACTTGTTTACCACGGAGAAAATTACCATTGGCGAAAGTGTGAAGCGTCTAGCCAAATTGCCTTTGCACCATGAGCCAGGAGCCAAATTCACCTACAGCGAAGGACTAGATGTGTTGGGCTATTTGGTAGAAATCATTTCCGGCAAGCCCTTCGATCTGTTCTTGAAGGAACGGATTTTTGATCCACTTGGCATGAACGACACCCGTTTTTACCTCAATGATGCTCAAGGGGCTCGTTTAGTGGAGGTCCATACTTACCAAGGAGGCAAATGGAAAGCCTATCCAGTTACGTTTTATGACCCAGCTTACCCTAAATCAGGAGCCAAGACGTTCTTTTCTGGGGGTGCAGGATTGTCTAGCACGGCAGAGGATTATGCCAAATTCCTTCAGATGTACCTGAATGGAGGAATCTACAATGGCGTACGCTTACTGAGCCCGCTTACGATACAAACTGCCATGAAAAATCAGGTGGGTGACCTCTGGAATGGGGATAAACACTATGGTCTAGCTTTTGGTGTAGTGACCGCCAAAGGGGTAGCACAAGGGGGACAAGGAAGCGAAGGTACCTTCGACTGGGGTGGCTACTTCAATACCCAGTATTTTGCAGATCCCAACCACAAGGTGATCGGATTGCTATTCAAACAGACTTCCGGTGCTGGAAAGGGAGATCAAACCGCATGGAAGTTTAGACAAATGCTCTTTAGTGCGGTAGAATAGCACCTACTTGCTCTTTTTTCAAACCCCTTGTCTGCTTTTTAGGAGTCAAGGGGTTTCTTTTTGATTCCTATGCTGGAAGTGATTGGGCGAAAGTTCGTTACAAAAGCCTACTTCAAATGTCAGAAGTAGGGATACAACCCGTACCTTTAAGGATCTAATGGATTTCATGTAATTTTGCCCCATGAGTAAGCAAAGAGAAGAATTAGAACACCGACTTCGACTACGAAACATCAAGCTTTCCGATTACGAGGATATTCGTGAGATCATGGTGTCTATCTACAAAAACCAAGGTGGAGCCTGGACCAAAGCGGAGCTCAAAAATCAACTCCGCATCTTTCCCGAAGGACAAATCTGTATTGAGGACAATGGAAAAGTCATCGCTGCAGCTTTGAGTATCATCGTGGACTACTACAAGTTTGGGGACAATCACTCCTACCATGAGATCACGGGTTATGGCAAGTTTGATACTCATGATCCGGATGGAGATACCTTGTACGCAACCGACATTTTTGTACACTCCGATTACCGGGGCATGCGATTGGGTCGCCGACTCTACGATGCCAGAAAAGAGCTTTGCGAGAACCTCAACCTACGCTCCATCATTGCAGGAGGACGCATTCCCGGCTACTCCAAGTATGCCGATGAGATGACCCCGCGCAAATACATCGACTTTGTGAAGAACCGGGAGATTTTTGATCCCGTGCTTTCCTTCCAGCTCGCCAACGAATTTCACGTCCGAAAAGTAATTACCAAATACCTGCCTGAAGATACGGATTCCCGTGCCTACGCCACCTTATTGGAATGGATCAACATCTACTACGAAAAGGATGAAAAGCTGATCGGCAACAAAAAATCAATCGTCCGCTTAGGCTTGGTGCAATGGAAAATGCGCCGATTCTCCAACGTAGATGATTTGATGCAGCAGGTGGAGTTTTATGTGGATACCGTATCGGGCTATAAATCAGACTTCTGTTTGCTGCCCGAGTTCTTCAATGCCCCCATGTTGGCAGAGTTCAACGACATGGATGCATCCGAGGCAATCCGAAACTTGGCGGACTACACCACCGAGATTGTGAACCGGATGAGTGACCTGGCAGTCTCCTACAACGTGAACATTATCGCGGGTTCCATGCCGGAGTACGATGGCAAAAAGCTACGCAACGTGAGTTACCTCTGTCGGCGAGACGGCACCCAGGATAAGCAATACAAATTGCACATTACCCCTGACGAACAGGCTTATTGGGGCTTGCAGGGAGGCAATGGGATCAATGTATTCGAAACTGATGCTGGCCGAATAGGCATCTTGATTTGCTACGATGTGGAATTCCCTGAACTGGGAAGAATCCTTGCCGAGCAAGAAATGGATATTTTGTTTGTGCCTTTCTGGACCGATACCAAAAACGCCTTCTTGCGTGTCAACATCTGCGCCAAGGCTCGGGCTATCGAAAACGAATGCTATGTGGCCATCACGGGCTCGGTGGGTAACCTGCCCAAAGTAGAAAACATGGACATTCAGTATTCGCAGGCGGCGATTTTCTCCCCCTCTGACTTTTCCTTCCCACACGATGCCACGGTGGCGATGGCTTCGGAAAATGCCGAAACCACCATTGTCGCGGATGTGGACCTCGACTTATTGACCAAACAACGAAAAGCAGGATCTGTGCGTAACCTAGAGCAGCGAAGGCTAGACCTTTATTCAATTCAATGGAAACAGAAAAAATAGTAGCAGCCTACTTTCAGCATGTCCCTGTGGAGGTGTTTGAAAAAGCAAAGCAGATCAAAGTACTCATCACCGATATCGACGGAGTCCTCACTGATGGGGGAATAATCTACGATAATGAAGGGATGGAGTTTAAAAAGTACAACGTGAAGGACGGTTTAATTGTACAGCACCTCAAGAAGGCAGGATTCCTAGTTGGCGCCATCACAGGCCGAGCCTCTCAAGTGGTGGAAAACCGTTGTGAGGAACTCCGTTTTGACTTCCATTACCATGGGGTGAAGGACAAGCATAAAAAGTTGACCGAATTGCTAGAAACCATGGAGCTGACACTTGAGGAGGTTGCCTATCTGGGTGACGATTTGATCGACTTACCTGTCTTGACCAAAGTAGGGCTTTCCATCGCTCCAGCTGATGCCTTACCCTATGTCTGTGCAGCGGTGGATTACGTGTCCCCATTTGCTGGAGGTGATGGCGTCTTCCGTGAGGCATCAGACCTGTTGCTTCATGCCAAAGGACAATTGATCCCATTAATCGAGCAATTCGCTAAAAAAGAAGCATGAATAGAACAACGAATACGATGAAAATCCGGGATGGGATCGAATTAGGATCCGGTAAGCCCGTACTTTTTTCCGGCCCCTGCGCCGTGGAGAGTTTTGACATTTGCTTGGAAATAGGCACCAAGGTGAAGGCTTGGGCGGAGGAACATGGTTTTTCCTATGTGTTTAAAGCTTCATTTGACAAGGCCAACCGTACCTCTTCTTCCTCCTTTCGAAGTATTGGCATGGACGCCTCTTTGGAGGTGTTGCAGCGGGTAGGGAAGGCCTTGGATGTGCCTTTGGTTACCGATATTCACGAGAGCTACCAGGCTGCCGAGGTAGCGGAAGTGGTCGATGTGCTGCAGATTCCTGCTTTTCTTTGCCGACAAACCGACCTGCTCCTTGCTGCTGCCGCCACAGGGAAAGCGGTTAAAATCAAACGGGGGCAGTTTATGGCTCCAGAAGACATGGCCTATGCCGTCAGCAAGGTTCGTGCCGCTGGCAACGACAACGTATGTTTGACTGAGCGTGGATTTTCGTTAGGCTACCACAACCTTGTTGTAGACATGCGAGGCTTGCCCATCATGCGGCAATTTGCACCTGTGGTATTTGACATCACCCACTCGGTGCAGCAGCCCGGAGGACAGGGGGGAAGCAGTGGAGGACAGCGTGAGTTTGCACCCATTTTGGCTCGAGCAGCTGCGGCTACAGGCATTGACGGTTTCTTTATTGAAACACATCCCGAACCCAGCAAAGCGCTTAGCGACGGTCCAAATTTGATTCCTTTGCATAAAATGGGAGAATTCTTGGCGATGCTGAAGGATTCTTGGGAATTGGGGCAACGCTACCAAGATTTTAACGTAGAGTAAGAACCTGTGCCCTAGGGATTCTAACTTGAATAGTCAACAAAGAGTCACCTTTTTTAGGTGCATTGGGGCAACCATTGGAATTCCTTCTGCGTGAAGCGGTATTGGTTGGGTTGTCCTTGGAATATCTCTATTTTTGCGACCAACTGTTAAATTAATTGGTTGACCTGCAAGGATTTGATTTTTTGTTTAATAAATATTGAGTAAAAATTAAACAAAAAATAAAATTCTTCTGTTCCTACAACAATGAAAGTATCCATCTTCCGAAAGGAGCATTTTAACGCAGCCCACCGTCTCTTCAATTCCACCTGGTCGGATGAAAAGAACGATGCTGTGTTTGGCAAGTGCAACAATCCCAACTACCACGGCCACAATTACGATTTGATTGTGCAATTGGTAGGTGAAATTGATCCCGAAACCGGCTACGTTTTTGATACCAAGGTCTTAAGCGACCTAATCAAGAAGCATGTTTTAAATAAATTTGACCACAAAAACTTAAACTTAGATACCGTTGAATTCAAAACTCTCAATCCCTCTACTGAAAATCTTGCAGTAGTGATATGGAATATCCTGAGGGGACAAATTGATCGGAAATACGACCTAATCGTACGACTCTATGAAACAGAAAGAAACTATGTTGAATACAATGGGAATTAATCTTAGCCAAGCCTCCTTTGACGAAATTGGAGATGAACATGTAGGGACTTCCCTAGAAACCCCTCTGAGAGACGACGCCTTCAAAATGGACGACGACCTCAAAGTGGAACTAATTGAAAAGCACTTCAAGGAAATCATGCACATCCTAGGTCTTGACCTAAGCGATGATAGCTTGCGAGGCACCCCACACCGCGTGGCAAAAATGTATGTGAAAGAGGTTTTTGCAGGTCTGAATCCTAAAAATAAGCCTGAGCCCAAGCTTTTCGAAAACAAATACAAGTACAAGGAAATGTTGGTGGAGAAAGACATTACCTTCTTCTCACACTGTGAGCACCACTTTGTGCCCATCTATGGAAAAGCGCATGTGGCCTACATTTCCAACGGAAATGTAATTGGTCTATCCAAAATCAACCGCATTGTGCAGTATTTCTCCAAGCGCCCACAAGTGCAGGAGCGTTTGACGATGCAGATTGGCAATGACCTACGTGAAATTCTGGGTACCGAAGATGTCGCAGTAATTCTCGATGCCTACCACATGTGTGTGAGCTCCAGAGGCATCAAAGACACCAGTAGCTCTACGGTTACCTCCTTTTACTCGGGTAAATTTGAGACAGACGAGCAAAGTAGAAATGAGTTTTTGAAATACCTCAGCATGAAAAAATAAGAGATGTGATGGACAATTTGCACCTCCACTCCTTTTGAAATAGCGTAAACTAAACCAACGAAAAAGCCCAGTCAAAAAAGCTGGGTTTTTTTATGGAATTGCGCAAACAAATTGTGCACGGATCGATTTACCTATCTAAAGAAACTTGTACACAGATGAGGGGAAAGAATATTGTTTTAGTTGGAGGCAACTCCGGAATTGGGAAAGCAGTAGCCACCCAGCTGCAGGAAAATGGGGCAACGATTTTCAGTTATTCTAGAACGGGTGAAGGAACCGCAGCAATAGATTTTTCAACTGATTTTGAAGAACTTCCTGGTCTTCCAGAAATTATAGATGGAGTAGTGTATTGTCCTGGCACCATCAGCCTGAAGCCTTTCCATCGAATTAGCATTGCCGATTTTAAACAGGAGATGGAGGTTAACTTTTATGGAGCCATCCGCTTGCTTCAGGCATGTTTGAAAGGATTAAAAAAATCAAACTCCCCATCGGTGGTGTTGTACAGCACCGTAGCCGTGCAAACAGGCATGGGATTCCATGCCGGCATTGCCTCTGCCAAAGGTGCCGTTGAGGGACTTACGCGTTCCCTGGCAGCAGAATGGGCTCCAAACAAAATCAGGGTCAATGCAATTGCTCCTTCGCTTACCGAAACTCCTCTTGCTTCAGCCTTACTTTCTACCCCTGAAAAAAAAGAAGCTTCTGACAAGCGGCATCCGCTCGGACGAGTGGGGAAAGCAGAAGATATTGCTGAGGCTACGGTATTTTTATTGTCTGAAAAGTCTTCCTGGATGACAGGACAGATTCTTCATTTGGATGGTGGGATGTCACATCTCAAATAATTCAAAACAATTTACTATTCTTGTAAGTCTATAGTACGGGTATGGTCCCGAGATGAAAGCATTGTGATTATGAAGACGCCACCTGAATCCTTTCTCCTGTTTAAGGAAGAGCTAGTTAAGGCCCAACTTGAAAAAGAAAGGCTCCAACGCTACTACGAACAGCAGTTAGCGGAAGTAAACCAAGAATTGTATCGACTCAAGGAACAAATTCAATCTCAGCAAGATATGATGCGGACCACGCTGGAATATGCTTCCAACCTAGAGATTCGATTGACTGAAGTTAAAGAAGAGGTAGCGCAGGCTACTTCTGCCAACAGAAAAACTATTTATTAACTCCCCACGATGTCAGCCATGAACGATACCCTTCCATCTCCTGGAATTCTGGACTTCGAGGTTGCCTTTGAGCAGCGCTATGCCAGAGTTTGGTTTAATAGATCAAGAAAAACCATCATTTGCGAACTACTTACGGACTATGTTCCCATCGAGGATTTCAAAGAAGCCTTTTTGGAAATCGGAGAACTCGTAAAAACAGGTGGTTTTGAAAAATTCATTTTTGATAAAAGAGCACTAAGAGCCTTTCACCAGCCTACTATGGAGTGGTATTTTATTCATTGGAAAAAAGAGATGCTGGCCTATGGGGTAAAAACCCACCGCAAAATCCTTCCTGAAGAAAAATGGTTTGAAAAGATGGTACAGATTGCCAAAGCTCAAATCCTGACCCAATACCCGGATAACATCATCGGCCAACTCGATATTGCTTATTGCGATACCCTTGAGGCAGCTATTTTGACCTGATGTGGCAGGCAGATGCAGCCCAACTTGCGCAACTTGATTCTGCGTTTCGAAGAAACTTGATCAATTGCCTGCCAGGCTACAAGCCGCTGCACTTGATGGGTACCCAAAATGCAGCTGGCGTTACCAACCTGGCTCTTTTTTCTCAACTCATCCATTTAGGTGCAGATCCTCCATTAGTAGGAATCCTGTTTCGTCCCCATACCGTCAAGCGAGATAGCTTGGAAAATATCCTGGAAACAGGTGTGTTTACCTTGAATCATGTGCGGACAGACTCATACGTTCAAGCCCACTGGACTTCAGCGAGCTGGCAGGAAAGTGAATTTGCAGCTACGGGTTTTACCGAAGAGTACAAAGCTGGAGTTCAGGCCCCTTTTGTCCAAGGCAGCCCCGTGCAATTAGCCTGCAGCCTAGTAGAAACCCAGACCCTTGCAATCAACCAGACAATCCTGCTCATTGCGAAGATTGAACAGGTATTTGTAGATGAAAAGGGCCTTCGGGAAGATGGTTCCCTGGACTTGAATGCCTTGGGAATCGCCACGGTCAGTGGACTAGACGAATACCATAGCGGGCAATCTCTAGGTCGACTAGCCTATGCCAAGCCTGGAAAAATTCCCACTAACTTGTAAGTTGAAACGCCCAAATTTGGGAATCTTCGAAGCCTGTGAACCTCCTTGAACTCACTGATTTTGGGTTGTACTGCCCTCCGGCCGATATTTTTATCGATCCTTGGAGGCCTGTCGCCAAGGCAGTGATCACGCATGCACATGCCGACCACGCACGAAGAGGGATGGGCCATTACCTGGCACATGCCCAGTCCAAAGAAGTTATGAGACTCCGCTTGGGAAAAGACATTCAATTGCAAACCCTTGCCTATGGTGAAGCTGTACATGCGCAAGGGGTTCGCATTTCCCTGCATCCCGCAGGACATATCCCAGGATCAGCACAAGTTCGACTCGAATACCAAGGAAAGGTGGCTGTGGTGAGTGGGGACTACAAGGTGGAGGACGATGGGCTTTCTACCCCCTTTGAATCCATAAAATGCCATGAGTTTGTGTCCGAGTGTACTTTTGGGATGCCGATTTACGACTGGGAGCCTCAAGCAGCAGTATTCCAACAAATTAATGATTGGTGGAGGGCTAATGCCGAACAGGGTCTTAACTCCATCATTTTCGCCTACTCATTGGGTAAAGCCCAACGGGTCTTGCAACACTTGCAACCTGAAATAGGTCCTGTTTTTGTCCATGGGGTGATCGCCAATACCAACGAGGCATTGGCAGCGGATGGACTTATTCTTCCAGAAGCTATCCGTGTCAACCAAGACTTGCCTAAGTCTGCCTACAAAGGCGCCCTAATCATCGCTCCCCCTGCAGTGATGAACAGTCCCTGGATGTCTAAATTTTCACCTTACCGCACCGCCAGCTGTT
>CAMCBC010000101.1 GCA_945872775.1 Spirosoma fluviale
GATCGCTTTGACGAGGAAAAGCGCCTGATCGATGTGGTCAAAGAAATTGCAGAAGTGGTGGTGCTGGACAAGGGACAGACGATTACTGTGAGCCAATTTTTAACCCAGTTTGGATTCCCTCCCAAGCAGCAGTTTACGCCCATCGGGAAGATGAGCGGAGGTGAGCGCAGACGCCTGCAGCTACTCCTCGTCCTGATCAAAAACCCAAACTTCCTGATCCTCGACGAACCCACAAACGACCTGGATTTGATGACCTTGAATATCCTGGAGGAGTTTTTGGACACCTTCCCAGGTTGCTTGATCATCGTGTCTCACGACCGTTATTTCATGGATCGTTTGGTGGAACACTTGTTTGTGTTTGAAGGAGAAGGTGTGATTCGCGATTTCCCAGGAAACTATACGGACTTCCGTGAGTGGGAAGCGGAAAATGAGGACCAGAAAACCACTATTGGCACCCAATCCAAGGTTGAACCAAAAACTGAGCCCGTAGCAATTCCTGAAATTTCGGGAGCAGCATCTCCAAAACTCAAGGCGAGTTACAAGCAAAAGCAGGAGTTTAAGCAGCTCAACGAAACCATTGCCAAACTAGAAGCCGAGAAGGCAACGATCACGGAGCAGATCACCGTGGGCACTGCAGATGTAAGTCAGTTGCTCACTTGGACCAACAGGCTTCAGGCCATTGATGGGGAATTGGAAGAACTGGAATTATCCTGGCTCGAACTCAGCGAACTCGACGGTATTGCCGATTGATTCAAGGGATCTCGCGAAGGCGCTGATCCTGCGGCGGCGGATAGTTAGGGCGTAAAATCAAGCTTGAACTTTTCTTCTTCGAGTTATTTTATTGTTTGCGCGCAAAGTCGCCAAGCCGCAAAGGGGGATTTTCTTTGCGCCTTTGCGTCTTCGCGCGCTATTCTTTTTTTTACGCGGAGCCTGTACGCGGCGGCGGATAATTAGGGCGTAAAATCAAGCTTGAACTTTTCTTTTTCGAGACATTTTATTTTTTGCGCGCAAAGGCGCCAAGCCGCAAAGGGTTTTTTCTTTGCCCCCAGCCTACCGCAGGCAGGCTTCGCGTCTTTGTGAGGTCCCTCCTTATTTCTTTGCGTCTCTGCGCCTTTGCGCGCCATATCTTTTTTTGATTCTTCGTGCGCTATTTTTCCTCTTGTGCGCTGAGCCTGCGGCGGCGGATAGTTAGGGCGTAAAATCAAGCTTGAACTTTTCTTTTTCGAGACATTTTATTGTTTGCGCGCAAAGGCGCCAAGCCGCAAAGGGTTTTTTCTTTGCCCCCAGCCTACCGTAGGCAGGCTTCGCATCTTTGTGAAGCCACTCTTTATTTCTTTGCGTCTCTGCACCTTTGCTGCCTGGCCCGCAGCATTGCGGGGCGCCAAAAAACAGACTTATAGGTTATTTACAATCCGAACTATTCCATTTTTGATCAGTGCCTCATTAAAGTTAACCAGTAGCCCTAACTTGAACCCAGTCAGTTTCAAATAGGTCATTAGCTGTTTTTTGTGGACAAGCTCAAGCGACTTTACCGATTTGATCTCGATTAAAACCAAGTCTTCAACAATTAAATCTGCGCGGAAGCCTAGTTTCATCTCCACCCCTCGCCACATAATTGGCACAGGAGATTGCCGCTTAACTTGTAAGCCCTGGAGACACAATTCATAATGTAGCACCTCTTCATACACGGATTCAAACAAGCCTGGTCCCAGCCCAACATGAACCTGATAACAAGTGTCTACCACGATTTTAGAAAGGTAATTTTCCATAGTTTAAAAAATGAATGATTAAAAAAATATAAACTTCTTGAATTTAGGCCTTTTGCTCTAGGTTCAGCAGAATATGTTCACAAAAAGTACTCATTTTGTAAAGGTGGCCAATGCAGTCTCAATAGCTCTTTCGACTGTTTTTTCACCCGCAGCATCAAATTTTTTGAGCGGTCGATTGGCCAAGATGGCGTTGAGGCTGAGCACTTCATGGCCCAGGAGCTCCCCAAGGGCATAGTAGCCTGCAGTCTCCATCTCAAAGTTGGTCAAGTAGCGGCCCTGTACCCGTAGCGCGGCAAGGCGCTCGATCATGTGTTCAAAACGGGGCTTCAGTCGTACTTCACGGCCTTGCGGTGCATAAAATCCCGGGCAGGTGAGCGTCACCCCCCGTAGGATTTCAGGGCTAAGTTTGTTCAACAGGAGCGTAGAAGCGGCTGCTTGGTAAGGCCGGAAAGTAAGTCCAAGTTCGACTTGAATTGCTTGAGAAAGGTCTTGCGTTCCGGAAAGTGGAGGGTAGTAAGCCATCAGCGTATCCATGCCAATTGCCAGTTCAGAAGCAAGCAATGTGCCCGTTGGGATGTCCTCTTGTAGGCTTCCTGAGGTGCCGATACGAATGATCTGTAAACTGGTTTTTTGTGATTTGACTTCGCGTGTTTGCAGGTCTACATTGACTAGCGCATCCAGTTCGGTCATCAGAATCTCAATGTTATCCGTGCCCATTCCTGTGCTGATGACAGACACCCGATGTCCATTTTTCCAACCCGTATGCGTGATGAATTCTCGGTTTTGGAGTTTGAAGTCGATCTGGTCCAAGTGCTGCGATACCGCGGGCACGCGATCTGGATCACCTACGGTGAACACTAGGTTGCCCAGCTGCTCTGGCCGAAGGCGCAAATGGTAGACACTACCATCTGGGTGGAGGATGAGTTCCGTTTCAGGAATTTGACGCATCTCCAGAAACTTTTTGAATCAGTTCTTTGGAAGGACTGCGGTGTAGCCCTTTGTAGGGGTTGTAGCCGTTTGTATTTTTTTGGTAGTAGCCTGTGCCGTCGTAGTGGCGCTTTTCAGGATGGTCTTGGCACTCGGCAGAGCAAGCGCCTTGAAGGTCCCAACCACAGGTTTCACAGATGGCGAGGTGTTCGTTGCAACTTGGATTGGCACAGTTGATCATGCGGTCTGAGGCGGTTCCACAGACATGGCAGCAAGAGACGATCGTGGGATTGACCGTGTTTACGTCTACGGCGATGCGGTTGTCAAAGACATAGCACTTGCCCTCAAAATCTTCTCCGCCCGCTTCCATGCCGTACTTGATGATGCCTCCATGAAGCTGGTATACATCTTCAAATCCTTGTTCCAGCAGGTAGGCTGAAGCTTTTTCGCATTTGATGCCTCCGGTGCAGTAGGTGAGTACTTTTTTGTTTTTGAGGTGCTCTAGTTCCTTCACCTTTTCTGGAAAATCCCGGAAGTTGTCGATGTCCAGTGTAATTGCATTTTTGAATCGCCCCAGTTCGTGCTCGTAGTTGGAACGCACATCGAGGATGACCACATCTTCTTGGTCCTTGAGTTGTTTAAACTCTTCCGGTTCCAGGTGCTTCCCTGTTTTCACGTTGGGATCGAGGTGGCGCAGGGAGGAATGCACGATTTCGGGCTTGTAGCGCACGTGAATTTTGGCGAAGGCATGCGTTTCGTGGGTATCGATTTTGAATTCTGTCTTCGCAAAGCGTGGATCCGCCTGAATGTAGGCCATGTACTTCTCGCAATCTGCGGCTAGGCCAGATACCGTTCCGTTGAGTCCTTCATCCGAAATGATGATTCGGCCTCGGATGTTATTTGCTACACAGAAGAGGTGGTGTTCTTCCCGGTATTCTTCAGGGTTGCAGATTTCCGCGTAGCAGTAGTACAGCAGAATGCGGTAGGGTTTGTTTGTGTTTTCCATAACTGATGCCCTGTTTCGGCAGGGTGTTTTTAGAGTATCAAGTCGCTAGTATCAAGTAGCAAGACGCCTCGAGAAGCAAGATGCAAGAGCCAAGAATCGAGACAAGGCAGTATCAAGTAGTTAGTATCAAGTAGCAAGACGTATCTAGAAGCAAGAGCCGAGAGGCAAGAAACAAGACTAAGACAGTATCAAGTAGTTAGTATCAAGACCTTTGCAGATAAGGTTGGTAGTTCAATTCAATGATTCCCCACTTCGAAATTCTGCACTCGGCGTTCGATGTTCGACATTATTTTCATTTTCGTACTTCGTAACTCCCACTTCGTATTTTTATTTGACTTTCCCCGCTGGATTACCAAAAACGGTTTCATTTTTTCCAACGGAGGAAATGACTACAGAGCCGGCTCCTACACGGGCACCTTTTCCGATGCGGACACCGGAGACGATGGTGACGCCTGAACCGATAAATGCGCCTTCTTCCAAGACCACATCGGCATTGATGATCGATCCTGCACCTACCTGAACGTAGTCTTCCACGGTCACTTTGTGTTCGATAATCGCTCCGGTATGGAAAATGCAGTGACTTCCTACTTTCGCCCCAGCACCCACAGTCACCTGTGCATTGATAAAGTTGCCATGTCCTAGAGCGGCATCTGTGGCGATGTAGGCGCGCTCATGAATGGCATTGATCGGTTGCATCTTTCGGTCTTCCAGCAGAAGTTCCACCAGAAATTTGCGGTATTTGGTGTCGTCCACCGCAACAAAGGCCTCGGTTTTTTTACCGATTAACTTCAAGAATCCCTCGTCTTCGGTACCGCCAAGTACAGGGACGTTATTGATTTCGGTACCATGAAGGCTGCTGTCCTCATCTAGCAATCCATACACAATCACTTGATTGCTATTGAAAATTTCTAGCGCGGGATGGGCGATGCCTTTGGCGCCGAGAATGATGACTGGTTTGTCCATGGGTCAGGAAGTGGTAATCCCTGCAAAAATACAGGAATTGTGGCGTTTGTCCAACGGTTCATTTGGAAGGGCTGCGGAGCAGGCTTTGACCGATTTTGCAAGAAAGGCATTTTTGAGCACTGCAATACCTTCGGTACAGTTCGAGCATGCCTTGGGAATCAAAGGCCGTTTTCGGAATCCAGGCATGACGCACAAACTTTCGGAGCACGTAGTTTTGCTCTGCGGGGAGGCTTTGTAGTAGGGAAAAGCAACGGTCTTTCCATTCTTCTTGGTCGTGGAATTCTCCATAGGCAAACCAGATGGGGAGGACAAAATTGATGGCTAAAAGTTGCACACTTTGCTCTGATAGTCCATTTGAAGTGACTTTGCTACTGGGCTTTCCAAAGGTGTAATGCTGCCGCCAATAGGGGGAAGGCGGTGTTTGGAATATTTTTTTGAAGGAAGTGAGGTCTCCAGATTCTTCCAATATGCTGGAAAGCAAATGTGGAGCTTGTACCAGTACCGTTGCTAGCTGCGCAAGTCGCAGGGTTGGAAAATTGGCTGGACGGGCACCCAGAAAAGTCCAATGTTGTCGGGTAAGCCCTTTTGGCCATCCGTATTTTTTCTGATAAAAATCATGGTCTTTTTTGAGTTGCAGGACATAGGAATCATCCGAATCCTCCGGGAGCAAACCAGCTTGCCCCAAGAGCATGGCCTCGAGGTGCTGCAGCTGCTCTCGGTGCCGTTTGAGCAAGGTGTAGGGAAGAAGTTGCCCCAACTCCTCCATAGGCAGGCGGTTGGTATGGTAGCCAAAACAGCGAAAAAGCCAGCGGCAGGCCGTTTCCTCCCAATCTCCCTGCGTGGCATGAAGGATGGCAAGTACCCCCTGGGATTTTTCGTAAAGCCGCTCGACCAGCGCTTTTTCGGAAGCGGAAAAGCGAAGGATTTCCGGGACGGTAGCCATCGCATGAGCACAGGGTAGGTCCAGTTGAAAATTGAGAAGCTGTTCGTAGTTGCGCCAAATGTCCAGGTAGATTTTGCCGTTTAGGGCTACAGTGGGCATGGGAGTGCCATCTTGGCGATAGACTTGCCGGTCATTTTCCCAGACCAAATGCAAAATGACGGTATTGTAGCCCAGGTCTGTATGGTGCGCATGCTGAATCCATTCGGAAGATTTCCGGTGCACTTCCACATGGCCATGAAGTGTGACTCCCCCGATGATGAGGGCGGCGTTTTGAAAGTCAGGGCCTTCAAGGGAATTGTGATGGCCTACCTGCAAGATTTGGAGCTCTTCTCCAGCTGTGGTGAGGAGGTTTTTGCGGTCGAAATACTGGTATTTCCATACCAACTGTAAAAAGTCTTCTTTAAAATCCATAAAAAATAAGTCTAAAAAGTAAGAGTAATGTAGCCAAAAACTAATCCCTTTGCAAGGGATCAGGGGCTAATTGAAAATTAAAAACGAAGCCTGGTTCTGGCTTACTTCAGGTACTGATCCAAGAGTTCCTTCATCTCCAGCTGAAGTTTCTGCGCTTCTTGCCGAGCTACTTTTGCAAAATCCTTTTCCTTGGAGGCATAGATGATTCCTCTGCTGGAGTTGACGAGCAGGCCACAACTGCTATTCATGCCAAAGCGTGCCACATCGGCCAGGCTACCGCCTTGAGCGCCTACGCCAGGCACGAGCAAGAAGTGCTCTGGAACTGTTTTTCGTACTTCTCCGATAAGTTCCCCGCGCGTAGCACCAACTACATACATGAGATTATCAGTGCTTCCCCAGGTTTGGCTTTTTTCCAAAACGGACTGGTAGAGTGGCTTGCCAGAAGCGTCTTGAAGGAGTTGAAAATCCAATGACCCGGGGTTGGAGGTTAGCGCAAGAAGGATCGCCCATTTCCCTTCAAACTCCAAAAAGGGAGTCACAGAGTCTTTGCCCATGTAGGGTGCAACGGTAATGGAATCGAAGTTCATGTGCTTAAAAAATGCTTCCGCATAGCGGGTAGCCGTATTACCAATGTCTCCCCGCTTGGCATCTGCGATAGAAAAGATATGCTTGGGAATCAGTGCTTCTACTTTGGCGAGCGTTTCCCAGCCTTTGGCCCCTTGGGCTTCAAAAAAAGCCGTGTTAGGTTTGTAGGCTACTGCAAAGTCTGCCGTCTCTTCAATGATTTGCTGGCAGAAAGAGAAAATGGGATCTGCCTCACCTTGTAGGTGGGCAGGAATTTTGTCAAGGTCTGGATCCAATCCCACACAGAGAAAGGAGGATTTTTGTTGGATCTGGGCAAAAAGTTCAGCTCTAGTCATGGTAGGGAAGAATCTGTATAAAGGTAGAAATTTATTCTCTTTTCCACTTGACCCATGCCCCTGATAGGGATACTGCAGCCGAAATCAAGAAAAAAAGTAAGCTAAATGCGACTGCCTCGGTCTCTTGGATCCCTGCATAGGCGTGGGCATAGACCACGACGAGCTCTCGGGCTCCCACTCCCCCTATCGTCAGCGGCAATACCGCTACAATCGAGGAGAGTAAAAACACGGCTTGGTAGGCTAGAAATTTATCCTGCACTCCCAACGCGAGCAACAAGCAGACCACAGCCGCCATTTGGGCAAGCTGGCCTACAAGCGACCAGAAGATCCCCTGCCAAAAGGAAGGCAGGAAGTTCGAAAAGAGGAATTTTTGAAGCAGCCAAAATCCAGGGATCATCCCTATCGCTCCTATCGCAAACAAAATTTTGCTCATTCTAGGATTGCCTAAAGGGAGTGGCAGGTCGATCAGGAGTAGCATCCCAAAAAGTAAAGCAAGGATGGCAATCAGTCCTCCTAGCCGGTCCAGCAGACTTGCTTTAAGCAGCTCCTTGACTGGTGTTTTAAATTGGTTATTTAGGAGGTAAACCTTGTACCCATCCCCGCCTATTCCTCCTGGTAAAAATAGGTTGTAGAACATGCCGATTAGGTAAAGTCGCCAGTTTTCCCAGAAGCTGAGGGAAATGTGGATATTGGCAAAGTAGGCATTGAGACGAATGGCGGTGGCCACCTTACTTCCTACAAATAGGGCAATGGCAGGGACCAACCAGCCCCAAGAGAGGGTTTTGGAGAGCTGCAGCAGGTTGTCCGTATCGATTTTCTGAAAAACCAGGTACAAAGCCCCTCCGGTAAGGAGAATTTTAAGGGCAGTTTTTAACTGGTTTTTGAGTTGGGACATGGAATCCTTAGTTGGACGTTTGCACTTCCTGCTCGCCGGTGTAGAGGGCCTTGACACGGTAAGTTTTTTTGTCCTGAGATTCGAAATAGGTACGGACGATGATCTCCGCAATGATTCCAGTAGTGATCAGTTGGATGCCTCCCAGGATCAACATGAATCCAAGGATCAAGATTGGACGTCCCCAGATGTCCTCGCCCATGATTTTTAGAGCCAAGAGGTACACATTGATGATGCCTCCCAAGAGGAAGGCAATAAGCCCAAGCCCACCAAACAGGTGGATGGGGCGCTGAAAATATTTTTGAAAAAATAGCATGAGGATCAAGTCGGCCATCACCTTGAAGGTGCGACTGAGTCCGTACTTGGAGGTACCGTGAATTCGAGGGTGGTGCTTGACATCCACTTCGGTCATCTTGGCGCCCTCTTGCTTGGCAAGTACCGGGATAAAGCGGTGGAGTTCCCCATAGAGTCCCATGTTTTGGGCGACCTCGGCCTTGTACACCCGAAGCGTGCAGCCATAGTCTTTGAGGTGGACGTTTGTGGAATTTCGAATGATCCAGTTGGCGATTTTGGAAGGGATTTTCCGGAATACAAATCCATCTTTCCGGTTGGCTCTGCGCCCTGCCACCACATCCCATTCTTCGTCGATTGCTTTTTGGAGCATGCTAGGAAGGTCCGTGGGGTCGTTTTGTAAGTCTCCGTCCATGGTGGCAATGTATTCCCCTGTGGCCTGATCTATGCCTGCTGCCAGTGCGGTGGTTTGCCCGTAGTTGCGGTTAAAAATCACAAGCTTGGTTCGGGTATTCGCGTATTTTTTTACCTCCGCCACGGTGCGATCGGTGCTACCATCCTCTACTAGGATTACTTCGTAGTCCATTCCCGAGAGTGCTGCATAGGTGGCTTTCAGGAGGGGCTGTATATTATCTTCTTCGTTGTAGACGGTGATGACGACGGATAAAAGTGGCTTGTTCATGGCAGGGAAAGATTACTCAAAAGTACCTTTTTAACTGCATTTGGTCAAAAGGCTTCTTGTTTTTGCATCAAATCCCTCCAAAAATCCCAGCTACCTGCTGTATCTTTGGGGATGCGCGCTGCTCAACCCTCTGCCGTGATATCCAATCCCTGGGTGCTGCTACTCCTTTTTTGTGGGTTGGTGGGGCCTTTTGCCTTAGATTTTCACCTGCATTACCCCGACGAAATCTATTACCGGGATGCGGCGGTCAAGATGCTGCAGACCGGGGATTACCTGACGACTTACTTGGGTTCGGGGGAACTTCGCTTCAAGAAACCGATCTTGACCTACTGGGCGGTGCTTGCAGGGTTCAAGCTCTTTGGAGTACATGCCCTCGGTTCACGTTTCTTTTTTTTGCTGGCAGGGGCCGCAACAGTGGGTCTAACTTACCTCCTTGGAAAAACAGTATTTGGGGATCGTAAAATTGCAGGAACTGCAGCCCTGATCGCTGCCTCTAATCCCATTTTAATTTTTGCTTCTACGCGCTCCATTCCAGATGTGCTGTTGGTGTTGACGATTACGGTCAGTGCACTGGGGTTTGCCGGGCTTCTCCGAGATGGGGAGCAGGCGAAGAAAAAATTTCTGTGGCTGCTGTACTTGGGCTTGGCCCTAGCCTTCGAAGTGAAGGGGCTTCCAGCTGTGGCCTTGGGAGGCATTGGCATCTTGTATCTCCTTTTCAACCCCTGGCAGCGAGTTTCTTGG
>CAMCBC010000102.1 GCA_945872775.1 Spirosoma fluviale
TCTTCAGCCGGGAACTGCCTATTTTTATCAACTATCCGCAAAGGATAGCGCAGGAAAAATTCTGAACACAGGACCACTGACCTTCCGCACAGCACCTTCAGCAAGCCAGCCTATCGTATTTGGAGTGGTCTCAGATACAGAAGCTCGTCCACAAATCAATGAGAAAATTGGTTCCCTCCTTTGGGATGAGCGAGTAGATTTCACGATTCACCTTGGTGATCTCACCGATGGTGGCCAGAAAAAGCAAAAATGGCAGTGGAGCCAAGAGTTCTTTCCAGGCAGCTCCGCACTCTATTCTCGAATTCCAAATCTTCCTGTTCCTGGAAATGGAGAAGGAGACTTACACTGGTTCAACTACTACCATCCCCAATCTGAAGAAAAAGGATACTACAAGGTTAATTATGGACTAGGCGATTTCTTCATACTCGATTCCAATCAGCCTAAGGACCTCCAAGAAGGAGGAAGTCAATACCTTTGGTTACAAAATGCGCTGCAAAAAAGTACTGCTCCCTGGAAAATTGTTCTCATGCATCATGCCCCCTATTCTGCTGACGAAGATGACTACGGGAATACCTGGAAAGGAACAAGTACTTATGGAGACCGGAGGTTCCAAGATTTAGTTGGGCTTCTTGAAAAAGAAGGGGTGAAGGTCTTCTTTTTTGGGCACTTGCATACCTACATGAGGACCTTCCCGATCTGGGAAGACCAAGTCAACACCAGCAAAGGAATTACCTATTTTCAACTTGGAGGCATGGGTGGGAATCTGGAAGATTTTGCTCCCAACAGGGTTCCCTTTAGTGCCAAAACTTACCGAGGGCACCATTACGGCACCGTTACTTTGACCAAAGAAGTTTTTGAATTGCGTACCTATACGCTGGATGGTAACCTGATTGATTACCACCAACTTCAGTACCAAGCTCCAAACAAAACTCCTTAAAGTAGATTTAAAGCAAATTAAATCCTCCTTTTACCAACACTACTACGGTAGAACCTAAAACCGCCTCCGTGGAAATTGCTCGGTAATGCTTGCCTTTTGCTCCGGGAGTTACCTTTATCTTTTGTAAGGTAAAGGCGCCCGCACTTTTTGATTTCTGAACCAATATGTAATGGTCCTCCCCGACTTCAATAATCGATTCTTCAGGGACAGCCAAGGATCGCTGAGGATCCAACTGAATGCGCGCTTGCAAAAACATGCCTGGAGTCAATTTCGCTTCCTCCTTTTCATCCAAAAGATGGGCATGCACGTTAATCTGCCGCTGGGCATTGATGGACTTTCCCACGACATAAACTTTAGCTTTGAGCACCTCATCCGGGCGGTCAGGACTGGTAAACTCAACTACTTGACCGGTATGTACTTTGCTCGCATCCTTCTCAAAAAGGACCAATTCCACATGAATGTGTTCCTTACTAATCAAGCCAAGGGCCTTTGCTGCAGGTGGCAAAAACTGACCTGGAACCGCCAGCACCTCCTCTACAAATCCTGAGATTGGCGAAGGAATTGAAATTTTACTCCGCATGTTAGCTGGCGTCAACCCATCTGCATTGATTCTAAGCATGGCCAATTGCTTTTTCAAACTCTGCGCTTTTGCCGAGGCCGCATCGTAATCAGCAGTAGCTTTTAGGAAGTTTTTCTGTGCCGAGATCTGCTCTTGTGCCAAGGTCTTTTGCCTTTCCCATTCGGCTTTGAGGTAAGCCAACTGGCTATTTATCTCGAGAAAATCCTGTTGCAAACGAAGAAAATCAGGATTCTCCAGCGTAAACAACACTTCTCCCTTTCGAACTTCTTGTCCTTCGATCAACTTCAAATCTTGAACATATCCCCCAAAGTAGGTGGTGATCTCTCGCATCCCTTCTACTGGAATTTGCACAGTTCCCTGAACCTGAATTTCTTCCGAAAAATCGCCCGTATGTACTGGGCCCCACTCCATCTTCATGGTTTTGAACTGTTCTTCGGTCAGCTCTATTTCTATGTTTTGCTCGGGCGCTTCGCTGACCTCAATCCCATCTGAAGAATCGCTTTTTGAACAGGAGGCAAGCAAAAACAACCCAAAGATTAGCCCTGCTGAAAAGAATATAGGATTAGATTTCATGAGATAGTCAAGTAAATAAGTTCGAGTTGATTGAGTAAATAATCCCGCTTGGCCTGCAGGTACTGGATTTCTAGCGATTGCGAGTTTTCGATAAGTTCCACATAATGAAGAAAGTCAATCTCTCCTTCGGCAAAGGAGCGAATCGCCTGCTCACGCAACTGATTCCCCATTTGCTTTCCTTCCGTCTCGTAGTACTGAATGACAGACAGCTGCTGGTCTAAAGTGGATTGAAGTGCGCGAGATTGACTTTCCAAGCGAGATTGGAAATTGACTGCTTCCAAGTCCAGTTGCTGCTGTAGACTTTTACTAGATTTCACCTTGGCAGATTGGGCACCAAAAAATAGCGGGATACCCAACCCCACTTCGAAACCGGGATAAATTTTTGAGCCCGCAGCAAGGTTAGTTCCTCGGAACAAATTGACCTTCACATCAGGAAGAAATGCCTGTTGCTCCACTCGAGTTTGGAACAATGCCTGTTGCTTGCCTGCCTCGTACCAGGAAATTCCGGGATGTCCTTCCTGAGAGTTTACATCGGCTAAAATCACTGGCTTGGACGAAATAGTGAGCTCACCCTCACCCTCACCCTCCCACTGAATCAAGTAAGACAATTGAATCAATGCCTTCTTTTTTTCACTTTGAGCCTCCGATTTACGAAGTGCTATTTCTTTTTGTTTACTCTCTAAAGTCAACTTTTCAAGCAGCGTAGCATCTCCCGTTTCTAATCGCCTAGCAGCTGCCCGAACAACAGAAATATACAGGCTATCTAGGTAGCCAACCCTTTTCTCCAATTCCATCCAATACTGCGCCTGAACATAAACACTGCTTACTTCCTTCTTTAGCGCACGCACATCCAGTTCTAGCCGGGCTTCTTCCTGCCGCTGGCCTGCCTTTAAATAATTCTTTTGGGTAGCATAGACACTGGGAAATTCCAGACCTTGACGGATGCCCCAAACCTGGTTGAACACCCCATTTTCGGCAATGTCGTTTTGATCCTGCGCATGATACACCTCCGTTCGCCCCAGATTCCAGGCTGTACCGGTCATGGCCTGAACCGACTCCAGTCGCTTTTGGGAGGCCTGCAAGAGTGGGTTTTGCTTTTCGGCAAGAGTAAGTGCTTCCTCTAAAGTCAACTCCTTGCTATCCTGTGCCCAGGATAAAGCAAGTGGTGCAAGAACGAACAACAGAACCAAAGCTCCTTTATTTGGAAGCGGAACGGTAGTGTTCGTTTTTCTAGAATTGAACAAGACATAAAGCACCGGGAGTACCACCAAGGTAAGTAAGGTGGCTGAAATAAGGCCGCCCACGACCACGGTGGCCAATGGACGCTGGACTTCTGCTCCGGCGGAACCAGATAGCGCCATCGGCAAGAAGCCTAAGGCTGCTGCAGAAGCAGTCAGAAGAACGGGGCGCAAGCGCTCGGCAGCACCTACAGTCACCAATTCGCGAAGGGAAGTAAATCTAGAAGCCATGGATTTAAAGTGTTCAATCATCACAATGCCATTGAGAACCGCTATACCAAATAGGGCAATGAATCCTACTCCAGCAGAAATACTGAAGGGCATGTCCCGAAGCCAAAGCAAGACCACGCCTCCGATGGCGGAAAACGGTATCGCTGTGTAAATCATAAAGGCATCTCGAGCGGAAGAAAAAGCGAAGTACAACAATACAAAAATCAAGATCAATGCGATGGGCACAGCAATTAAGAGTCGATTTCTAGCTTGCTGCAAATTTTCAAATTGACCCCCATAATCCACTCGGTATCCCTCAGGAATGGTGACTTTGGTTTTCACAATCGCTTGAATGTCATCCACTACGGATTGGAGGTCACGGTTTCGGACATTGACGCCCACCACGACCCTTCGTTGGGTGTTGTCGCGCGAAATTTTTGCAGGTCCCTTGGTGTAACTGATTGTTGCTAGTTCTGACAAGGGAATGCTTCCTCCCATGGGGAGTTGAATGGCTGCATTCTCGAGATTCTCAATGTCTTTTCGATAGGGCTCATCAAAACGGACTACCAATTCAAATTGCTTTTCGCCCTCAAAGACCGTTCCTGCACTCAGCCCCGCAAAGCCCATGGTCACAACCTGGTTGATTGCCTCCACATTTAAGCCATACTTGGCGATTTTGGCGCGGTCGTATTCGATTTTCATCTGGGGAAGCCCATCCACCTTTTCAAGTATGATGTCTGCAGCTCCTTCTACTCCTTGGATGGCGGCTTCAATTTCCTCAGCGGTTTGCAGCAACACATCCAAGTCCTCTCCCACCACCTTGATGGCCAAATCAGCTCGAACCCCCGTAATCAATTCATTGAAGCGCATCTCAATGGGCTGCGTAAATTCAAAATCCAATCCAGGGATAGCAGTTAATGCCTTTTTAAACTCTTCGGCCAACTCGTCTTTGGTCTCGACAGTGGTCCATTCGCTCGGAGGATGTAGCGTCACAATCACATCACTCTCCTCCATGGACATGGGATCCGTTGGGATTTCGGCAGCACCAATACGGGTAACTACCTGCTTCACCTCGGGGAATTTCATCAGAATTTTCTCCATTTCTGTGATCGTTTCAACTGTATTACTCAAGGTAGTACCTGTCTTAAATACAGGTTGAATCACAAAATCTCCTTCGTCCAAGGTGGGCACAAACTCCGAACCCATGCTTGAAAAAATCAGAATAACACCCACTAGAAGGCTCCCTGCTGCAATCAAAACTGCTTTGCTGTGGTCCAAAGCCCAATGCAATACCGGCTTATAGACTTGATTTAAAAAATCAAGTAATCGAACCGAGATGTTTTTGGGACCTGGTACGCTCGACTTCAGAAAAATTGCAGAAACTACAGGTACATAGGTAAGACCCAAGATCATCGCTCCGATTAAGGCAAAGCTAAACACCTCGGCCATGGGACGGAACATTTTGCCCTCCACCCCAGAAAGGGAGAGAATAGGAATGAAAACAATAATAATGATGATCTGCCCGAAAATCGCGGAATGCATCATCTTAGAAGATCCAGTGAAGGAAATCTTATCTTTTTCGAGCTGCTTATCTTGTTTAGAAAGCCCAACAAAAGCCGCCGAGGATTTGCTAAACTGAAAAGCAATGAACTCTACAATGATGACTGCCCCATCGATGATGATTCCAAAATCAATGGCTCCCAAACTCATCAAGTTGGCATCCACGTCAAACAAATACATCATGGACAAGGCAAACAATAAGCTCAACGGAATGACAGAGGCCACCACTAGTCCTGAACGGAAATTGCCAAGCAGCAAAACCACTACAAATACCACGATGAGGCAACCCAAAACAAGGTTCTCCACAATGGTAAGCGTCGTGCGGCCAATCAACTCGGACCGATCCAAAAATCCATTGATCACAATCCCTTCCGGAAGCGTGGTTTCCATTTCTGCAATTCTTGCCTTTACGCGATCAATGGTACCCTTTCCATCCGCACCTTTGAGCATCATCACTTGCCCCAAGACCTTCTCACCTTGGCCATTGGCAGTGATGGCACCAAATCGATTGGCATGGCCAAACTTCACTTCGGCAAGGTCTCGAATGTAAATGGGGCTTCCATTGCGGAGCTCTACGACGATATTTTCGATGTCCTCCAAACTCTTGACTTGACCTTCCCCACGGATAAAGAAGCTCTCGTTGGTCTTTTCAATGTAGCTACCTCCAGCGATGGAATTGTTTTGCTGCAGCACGGCGTAAACAGCCGCCAAGTCCACCTCCATAGCCTTGAGTCGCTCTGGGTTGATGGCTACTTCGTATTCTTTCAGATAGCCTCCCCAGGTGTTGACTTCGATGACTCCTTCAATGCCAGAGAGATTTCTTCTGACCACCCAGTCTTGTATGGTTCGCAGGTCGGTGATGCTGTAGCGATCTTCGTAGCCTGGCTTGACGTCGATGATGTATTGGTAGATTTCACCCAAACCCGTCGAGATGGGCCCCATGATTGGTTTACCAAAGCCCGCAGGGATGCGTTCCTCAGCAATCTTGAGTCGCTCAGCAATCAGCTGTCGGGGCAGGTAAGTCCCCATGTCCTCCTCAAAAACCAAGGTCACTACAGATAGTCCAAACTTAGAAATGGATCGAATCTCTTTGATCCCTGGAAGATTGGCCATTTCCAGCTCAATGGGATAGGTGAGAAACTTTTCGACATCCTCGGTCGCTAAATTTCGAGAGGTCGTGATGACCTGCACCTGGTTGTTGGTCACATCAGGAACTGCGCCTATGGGCAGATTGGCTAAGGAATAAATTCCAAAACCTATCCATGCCGCAATAAACAGGGCTACTAAAAATTTATGGGAAATACTCCACTGTATGATCCGGTCAAGCATAAGTCCTAGGCTAGGGTAGTGTACAAAATTCCACTACCCCCCTTAGGACTAACTTAGTCCATTCTTAATTTTTCCTTAAGAAGTCTTGTTGAAATCCAAACGGAAGGTGCTCCCCTTCCCTTTTTCACTGCTTACCGACAAGCGGATGGAAGATTCTTGAGCCAACTTTTTGACGATTGCCAAGCCCAAACCGGTCCCAGGAATCCCATGATCTAAGGCTTCTTGAACCCTGAAAAAAGGATCGAAAATCTGCTCCAAGTACTCCGAAGCAATGCCAGAACCCGAATCCACCACCTCTATAAATGCTTCCTTTTCCTTGCCAACGCGAAGGATAACCTTCCCTCCGGCTTGCGAATACTTAACGGCATTTTCCAAGAGATTTTGCAAAATCATCTCCAAGGACTTTTCATGAGTGGACACGTAAATCGGAACGCCCACCAAGGACTGGAATTGAATCGGATGTGCTTGTTCTTCCGTTATTTTATCGGCAAGCTCCTCCAAAAAAGTGATGAGCTCCAGCTCTTCTTTCACCAAATTCTTCCCATTTTCCACCCGAGCCAAGGCCAGCAACTGGTCAAGCATGGCACTCATCCGGTCGATACTCACCAAGGCAGTTTTTACTTTCGTCTCGTACTCTTCCGCCGATCTTGGCTTACGAATCAATACTTCTAAAGTTCCTCGCAAAACCGCCAGCGGGGTGCGCAATTCGTGGGAAGCATCCGAAGTAAATTGCTTCTCCCGTTGTAGGGCCTGCTCCAAACGTCCCAATAAACTATTGATGGCCCGAGTCAACTGCCCTATTTCATCGTTGGTGCCTGTTTCTGGCACGCGCTCGTTGAGATTTTGCTGGGTGATCTGATTGGTCTTCAAACTGATTTTCTCCAAGGGCTCAATGCTCTTGCCAGCCAAGTAGCGCATGCTCAAGTAGAGCGAAACGAGTATCAAAGGATAGATCAACAGCAGTACATTCCGCAGATTATCTAGGAGTTCACGGGAATCCTCAAAAGACTTCGCCAATAACAAGTAGCCTTCTTGCTTTCCTGCGTTCAGCAGTGGGATCTGACGCTGCCTCACCTCACGGGAACCAATTTTCTGGGTCCATGCCTCTTCAGACTTTGCTTTTTCGGGAGAAAAGGTGAGGTGGTTTTCTCCCAAATTGGGAGACCGATCCATGGAATTTCCTTCCAAATCGACTATTTCTATGAAAATCGGGTTCAGTTGGAGCTGCGTATGCTCCATCTGCTTCCATTCATTCAGGTATAAAAACCGGATTTTGCCATCAACTAAAAAAATCTCGCCCTTGTGTTTATCAACCTCCAGTTGGAGCTCTCGGTCAATGTTCCGAACTACGGTAAAGTTGGCCACCAAATAAATCAGGAGAAATACCAGCGAGAAGATCAGGGCTGTCACCCAGGTCAGCCTTCTTGCAATCCGCTCTTTGTAGGAGGTATTCATAAGTCCTTGGCCATGTACCCTACCCCACGGATGGTCTGAATGTAGTCTTCCCCTTTCTTCAACTGGAGCTTTTTTCTCAAGGAATTGATAAATACATCAATGATACCCGTGTTGTAATCAAAATGAATGTCCCAAACACTTTCAATAATTCGGGTCCGTCTGCAGACCTTATTTTTGTTGCGCACTAGGTATTCAAGAAGGGCAAATTCCTTTTGTGTTAGCGCCACTTCCTTGCCTTCCAAAAGGACCAAGTGTTTTTCTGGCTCCAAGACAATAGGGCCAAGAGTCAGTTTTTCTTCAGTTTGTACGGAATTACGCATCTGAACACGAATACGAACCAGAAGTTCTTCAAAATGAAAGGGTTTTTTGATGTAATCATTCGCCCCATTTTGCAATCCAAAGACCGTTTCATCCACGGTATCCCTTGCAGTTAAAAAAATAATGGGGGTAGCGGGATACTCCTTGCGAAACTGTCTAGTAAGTTCGATGCCACTTATTCCCGGTACCATCCAGTCTAGCAAGAGTAAATCATAATTGCCAGAAAGGGCCAGTTCCAAGCCCACCTTCCCATTTTCTGCTACATCCACCGCAAAGGATTCTTCTTCCAATCCTTGTTTAAGAAAATTGGAAATCCCTTGCTCATCTTCTACTACTAGGATTCTCATGCTGTAAATTTTCCCTATTTTTTGGAAAATCCACGATATCTGCTCAAAAAAATCGTCAAGCTACTGCAACCTCTTGGAGGTTGTTTACCCTCGGGTATAGACGTTAATTGGCCTCTTTTGCTCCTTTTGGATTTCTCTTTTTCTTGCGCTTGTTCAACCAAATCATGGTTCCGGTGATCGGAAGGGAGGTTGCAATCGCACAGGCCACTGCCCATAAAAACTTGGTAAACTTTCCGAAAATCTCTCCCGTGTGCAGGGCCTTCACCGACTTTCCAATCTGTTGTCGAACCGGAAGTTCCCCAAATAGCACCTTCTCCTTTAATTCCAAGGTTTGTGCATTCAACTTCAGTTGATCTGCTCCAGCTCTCGCAAAAAAGCCTGTTCGAGATTTGCTCACCGCAAGATCCCCTTGCGGTTCTTCAGGCAAGGTTAGTTTAACCACCCCAGCATACGACAAGTGCTGATTTGCTGCTGCGAGGGCTTCATCAAGAGAGATGATTTGGGGTTCAGTGACTGTCGTAGAATCTTCCACAACCTGCTCGCTGGCATTTGATTCTTTAGATTTATCCTCCTTCTTCTCCTCTTTGGGCGCTTGGTAGGTATCCCAGGTTTTTTGCCAACCCGTCTTGTACCACTCAAAGGACCAGTAGGGACCCGTCACCGCCATGATAAACAGCGCGAGGATCGAGTAAAAGGCCAAGGTATTGTGCAGGTCATGGTTGATCCGCTTCCAATTGCCAGACCATTTGACGGTCAATCCCTGTTTCCAATTTTTAGCTTTTTTGGGAAGCCAAAGGAAAATTCCAGTAAGTACGCCCAACAGAAACAAGGAAGTGGCTATTCCATTGATTAAGCGACCCAATTCTTGGTTGGTCATGCTATCAAG
>CAMCBC010000103.1 GCA_945872775.1 Spirosoma fluviale
TGCCAGGCTTATGCAGATTTCTCCTCAGGCACCTGCTTGATCCATCCTGCCATGAAAAAAGGAAAGGTAGACTTGTTCACCTATTCCATGGTTCGGAAAGTAACTACGGATGACACCGGCAAAGCCAATGGCGTATCCTTTGTCTCCAAGATAGATCGGAAAGAATACAAATTAAAATCCAGGGTTGTGGTCCTAGGCGCTTCAGCCTGTGAATCAGCACGTATCCTGATGAATTCCAAATCAAAGGCTCATCCGGATGGGATTGGGGCGGATTCAGGAGTTTTGGGTAGGTATCTGCATGACTCCACTGGTGCCGATCGCATGGGAATTCTCCCCGAGCTGATCGACCGAGATCGCTACAACGAGGATGGCGTAGGCGGCATGCACATGTACACTCCCTGGTGGAAAGACAATAAAAAGTTGGACTTCGCTCGCGGCTACCACATCGAGTATTGGGGTGGCATGGGACAGCCTGCTTATGGGGCTGGTGGTGGCATGGATAGCCTTCGCAAGTACCTCAAAGATGAATTTGGCAATCCAAGCCCCAATGGTGGCTATGGAGCGGGCCTCAAAAAAGACATCCGCAGAATCTATGGGTCTACCCTAGGTATGTCAGGCCGTGGGGAAAGTATCCCCCAGCACAGCAATTACTGCGAGATCGATCCGAACGTGGTCGATACTTATGGGATTCCGGTACTTCGATTCCATTACAAGTGGACGGACCAGGAAATCAAGCAGGCCAAGCACATGCAAGATACCTTTGAGGATATTTTGACCAATGCAGGAGCCACTCTTTTAGGCACAAAACCGGGCCCAGAAAGCAATTATGGACTAGCCGGTCCTGGAAGGATCATCCACGAAGTAGGGACTACCCGTATGGGCAACGATCCCAAATCTTCCGTAGTCAATTCCAACTGCCAATTGCATGCCTGCAAAAATCTATTTGTGGTGGATGCAGGGCCATTTGTGTCCCAAGCAGATAAAAATCCAACTTGGACCATTTTGGCGCTCTCCTGGAGAACCTCCGATTACATTGTTGAACAGCTGAAACAAAAAAACATCTAGGCCATGAATAGAAGAGAAAATCTAAAACTACTCTTTGCTGGCTCTATAGGGGCAGGCTTATTGCTGGGTTGCGAGCCAGAGCAAGTCAAATTGAAGGGGGAAGTGATTGGAACTCCCGGGGGCCGTACCGAAGAAGAAAAAGCTAGAGATGCCAAACTACTTTCTGAAAAATTTTTCACAGAAGAAGAACTTAAAAAAATCTCGACGCTGGTCGACCTGATTATGCCTGCCGACGAGCAATCCCCAGCAGCAACAGCTTTAGGCGTACCAGATTTTATCGAGTTTATGATGAAGGACCAGCCTAACATGCAAACCCCCATGCGCGGTGGATTGATGTGGCTAGACTATGAAGCTCAGGAATTATTTGGGAAGGTTTTCAATGACTTGGAGGCTACTCAAGTTCAAGAATTGATAGATCTTGTGGCCTGGCCAGAAAAAGCCACCGAAGACTACCAGGGTGGCGTACGCTGGTTTAATATGCTACGCAACCTCACTTGCTCTGGGTATTTTTCCACCCAGGAAGGATGGAAATACATGGGCTACCAAGGCAATGTTCCCAATGTCTGGGATGGAGTTCCTGCCGCTGTACTCACCAAGCATGGCTTGGCAAATCCTGAAAAATATGCCGGTGTGTACCTCAAACCAGAGGAGCGAAGTAAAGTTGCCGTCTGGGATGAAGCTGGCAATTTGATTGGCTAAGCATTAACCATTCAAAACTAAGGCCTTTTCTACCCATTCCACTTAGAATGGGTAACAACTACCTTTTACCCCGACAAATAATGGGTTTATCTAATTTTCGATTCGAATCCATCTTGAATTCCTAACTTGAAGTTCTTATTCAACCCACTATGAAAAAATCAACCCTTGCCCTCCTGCTTGTTGGCGGGCTCCTCACCTTGGAAGTTGGTGCTCAAACCATCTCCCCAACTTCAGAAAAAGCGCTTCAGGAGTCCATAAACAAGCATAGCGCGCTACTTTCCTCCTCTCCCTTGGCCGATTTCAAAGCCAAAAACGTAGGCCCTACCAATATGTCAGGACGAATCATTGACATTGAAGTAGCTTCAAATCCGAACACGTTTTATGTGGCTGCGGCTTCTGGTGGGGTTTGGAAAACTATGGACAATGGACAATCATTTACTCCTATTTTTGATCACCAAGCGGCTCTAGGCATCGGTGCCATGGCCCTTTCCAAATCCAACAATGATATCCTTTGGGTAGGTACAGGAGAAAACAACTCCAGCCGATCTACCTACGCGGGTGCTGGTCTTTACAAATCAGTAGATGGAGGTAAAAGCTGGCAGATGATGGGCTTGCTTCACTCCCAACACACTGGGCAAATCCAAATTCACCCTACCAACCCCGACATCGTGTGGGTGGGTTCCATGGGTTCATTGTACTCCAAAAACAAAGAAAGAGGTCTCTACAAGACCATCGATGGAGGCATAACCTGGAAGAAGGTACTCTACATTGACGACAACACAGGCATCATCGACATCAAGGTGCATCCTACCAACCCCAACATACTTCTTGCAGCGAGCTGGGAACGATTCCGTCAAGCGCATGACTTTATTGGAAATGGCAAAGGCTCAACCATCTGGAGATCAGAGGACGGAGGAGATACCTGGAAAAAATCAGTGAATGGATTTCCGCAGGATGAATTTGTCGGTAGAATCGGATTTGATTTCAGCCTTACTAGTCCTGAAGTGGTCTATGCACTTTTGGACAACCAAGGCAAATCAGACAAGCCAGCACCTGCTCCAAGACAACGCCCTGGTGCTCAGCCTGAAGAAAATCCAATCAAGTTGGAGGACTTTGCTAACATGACCCTTGACCAGGCCTTGGCTTTGGAGGACAAGAAATTGGAGTCTTTTATCCGAAGAAACCAGTTTGCAAGCAAATACACTCCTGCAGAACTGAAGCGACAACTCAAGACAGGTAAAATCACCACTACGCAAATTGCCAACTACCTAGGAGGCGCGGTGGATGCCAATGCAGCGATGTTTGGCGCTCCCATCAAAGGTGCTGAAGTGTACCGATCCACAGATAGCGGAAAAAATTGGTCCCTAGTATCTGAGTCAGACATCAGCCAATTGTACAATTCCTACGGCTATTGGTTCGGTGAGATTCGGGTAAGTACTTCCAATGAAAACGAAATCTTTGTACTGGGTGTACCGCTTTTGGTGTCTCGTGACGGAGGAAAAAACTTTTCCCGTACCGACTCCATCGGCAGACCACACTCTGACCACCAGGCCATGTGGATCAATCCTAAGGATTCGAAGCACATCTTGCTTGGTAACGATGGTGGATTGTACAGAAGTTATGGAGGTGGTTCTCGATGGGATCACTTGAACACTCAGATGCCAATTTCCCAGTTCTATTCTGTCATGGTAGACAATGCTACTCCTTACCATATTTATGGCGGCATGCAAGACAATGGGGTATGGTATGGCAAATCCACCAATGCACCTGAGGATCCTTGGGAATCCCTTTATGGCGGCGATGGCATGGTCGTGGCAGTAGATACACGCAACAACGACATCGTTTACACTGGATCACAGTTTGGAAACTATGTGCGCATCAATAAAAAGACGAATGAGCGCAAACGCATCACCCCAGGACACGATATCGGAAAAGCTCCAAACCGTTGGAACTGGAGAACCCCAGCAGAACTGAGCTACCACAACCAAGACATCGTCTACATGGGTTCGCAGTACGTATACCAGTCTTTAGATCAAGGAAATACCTGGACAACCATCTCTCCAGATCTCACCAAAAATCAAAAAAGTGGCAATGTGCCATTTGCAACCCTTACTGTAGTGGAAGAATCACCGCTTGAATTTGGAACCCTCTATGCTGGTTCAGATGACGGCAATGTATGGATCACACGAAACAATGGTGGCAGCTGGACCAGCTTGAATGCTGGCCTTCCCCAAGATCGCTGGGTAAGTAGCATTTCTCCTTCCAACTACAAGGAAGGACTGGTTTACATCACACTCAATGGCTACCGCTACGATGAGTTTACGAGCTTTGTCTACAGAAGTGAAGACTACGGTAAGACCTGGACATCTATCGCTTCCAACCTGCCCAACGAGTCGGTAAATATCATTATTGAAGATCCAAAGATGCCCAACCTTTTGTATTTGGGTACAGACCATGGGCTGTACGTAAGTTTGGATGCAGGCAAAAACTGGAACCTATTCCAAGGCCAAATCCCGAACGTAGCCATTTACGACATGGTCATCCAAGAACGTGAAAACCACCTCATTGTGGGTACACATGGACGAAGCGTCTACGTAGTGGATCTGAAGCCCATCCACCAATGGGCTACCCCAGCTCCTTTGGTGATGGAGAAAAAATAAAGCTATTCCACCAACAAAAAGCCCTTCCAAATTTGATTTTGGAAGGGCTTTTTGTTGGTCCTGAATCTTCAGCAGTTTCTGGAGAAGTGGAAGGTTAGAATAATTTAAACCCTACCGAAAGTACCCATTGGTTTAGTCGGTTGTCGGCGGTAAAAGGACCAATATTTTCCGTAAACCTACTCAAACCTCCTTCGTATTTCCCTTCAAAAGTAAGGTTACCTAGATCTATTCCTACCCCAGTTTGATAGCCGAGGGTCGCCGCTTTAAAATCGATGTTTTGAACTGTTGTCCCCGCTTCCTTAAGCGATGAGTCAATGTTGAAACTAGCAATCGGACCAGCCATCACACGAATGATTTTTAGGATTCGAAAACCTGCCATCACGGGCACATCTAAGCGGTTAAACTTGGCTTCATAGTTAATGGGAGGAATACTACTTAAGGAAGATATTTCAAGAAACTGTCCGCTCGTTTGGGTAAACAATACCTCAGGTTGAACAAAAAAACCAACACCCCCTAATCGGGCAAATACACCCAAATGGTAACCCATTTGTGCATCGCTAGGGACCAATTGCCCCCCTTCAAAATTTACTTGGGTACTACTTAATCCTCCTTTGAGGCCAAACCCATTTTTCTGGGCATAGGCGGAGAGCGAACCTAGGGAAACGAGCAAAACAAGAACTAGCTTTTTCATGGCGTAAGAGGCTTGGTTAGTAGAAAAATTACAAAATTATCCATGCAATTCTATTGCCAAAACGAAGTATCTCTAAAAATTAGTATGGCCCGATACTAAAAGAGTGCCCTTAACTCGTCAAATCCCTGTTTTTTTCGTTCTGCTGATGACTAAAATCATCTTTACCCATCCTTTTAGAATCAGTTCAAGTTGAGTTGTTTTGCCAATATACTGATGCCCTCCCGGAAAGTTTTGGGACGATAGCCCAACTGATTTTTCGCCTTTTCAATTACAAAACCAGTCTTCATGGGCCGGCGAGCGGGTTGGGTAAACTTGGTAGAATCTGTGCGAACGATTAGCTCTTGGTTCAGCCCAAAGTAATCCGCCGTCTCCATGGCCATTTGGTAGGGGGTCAAAAGCTCTGAACCAGAGATATTAAAAATCCCAGTGGCTCCCTGCTCCGCCATCAAAATACATCCGGCAGCCAAATCCTCGGCCAGCGTCGGTGTACGCACCTGATCATCCACTACTTGAATCTGCTTGCCAGCTTCTAGGGAAGACTTCACCCAGAGGATGATATTGGAGCGACTCAAATCATTTGCAAGTCCATAGACCAAGACTGTCCGTGCAATCGCCCACTTCAAGTTGGAGTGCTTAAGCAGCTCCTCCCCATCTAGCTTGGTTTGTCCATAGTAATTTACTGGATCAGGTTTGGCCTCCTCCGTGTACGGGTTTTGACCGTCTAGTCCAGAAAAAATAAAGTCTGTAGATACAAAAATGAAGTGTGATTGAATTTTCTCTGCTGCAGCGATCAGGTACTTCGTTGCCAAGACATTGGCTCGGTAACAGGCTTCTTGGTGCTTCTCACACTCGTCTACGTGGGTCATGGCTGCCCCGTGAATAATCACATCAGGGCACAAGTTCAATACGATTTGGTCTACCTCTTGCTGGTTTTCAATATCCAGTACCTGGTAGGTATACCCCGAACCAGAAAGCCGACAAGGCCCTCTGCCGGTGGCAATCACGTCGAATTTTCCTTGTTGAACCAGCTGATCTACCAACTTCTGACCCAGCAGACCGTTGGCGCCAGTGATCAGGATTTTGGGCTTATTGGATGACGGGGTAGACATATCCGAATTCTTTTTCAATTTTTTTGCGTGACATTTTTTCTACCGTAACCTTCATCAGTACGGGTTCCAAGGGAACTTCCCGGGCAGTTTTCTCGGCAGCAATTTTATCCACTACTTCCAAGCCTTGAATCACCTGGCCAAAGACCGTGTATTCAAAATCCAAGTGGGGCGTACCCCCTACTTCGGCATAGGCCTTCACCTGCGCAGGAGTATAATCCTTGGTGAGTTTCACCGACAAGGTCTTGGCGATTTCATCTCGTTTGGAGAGGAGCAGCTGCGTCAAACTATCCATTTTCCCTTCAGCAAATAAGCGGCTGTAGTCCTCCTTCATCTGCTTCTGGCTCTCCAGCTGCATAAACTGAAATACTGCCTTCTGCAAAGCAGGAAAATCAGTCGTCAATTCCAACTCCTCGTAGGTTCTCCCCTGTACAATGTAAAACTGGGACCCATTGCTTCGCTTTTGAGGGTTGATGTTGTCCCCCTGCCGCGCCGCAGCGAGCATTCCTTTGATGTGCACATGCTTTCGATTAATCTCTGCAGGAAGCGTTGGCCATTCTTGAGCAGGTAATCCTTCCTTTCCAAAGACATCTCCACCCTGAACCATGAAGCCTTGAATCACCCGATGAAATTGGGTAGAATCAAATCTCCCATCCTCTGCCAAGGATAAAAAATTGGACTTGTGCTCAGACGCATCGTCAAATAGAATTGCCTTAATCTCTCCATGACGTGTGGATATCGTAACCACATAATCCTTGTCTTTGCCACAAGCGGATAAGCTCAGTGTAAAAAGGAAAAAGAATAAAATCCGCATTTTCTTATGCATATCAATGAGGGGACTGTTTGATTTGTTCTAAAATAGTTTTTCCTCCTGCCTGAAGGACCTGATTTGCCAAGGCTTCACCCAGCTGCTCTGCCTCAGTGAGAGATCCTGTCACTTCAAATACGATGCGCTGCTGACCATCCAAACTCACAATCCCTCCTTTGAGGTGAATTTGATCGGCAGCAAGTGTTGCCAAGGCAAAAACTGGAATGCTACAGCCTCCTTCCAACACCCTCAGATAGGCGCGTTCAGCTAGCAAGCAGATGGCTGTAGGGCCATCGTTACAAGCGGAAATAATGGCTGCGCGAAGTTTGGGATCCAGACTAGTGCAGGCTTCAATGGCAATGGAACCTTGGCCTACCGCAGGAATAAATTGATTGAGGTCTAAGTGCTCCACCACCGAATTCGCATAGCCCATGCGGTAAACCCCAGCATAAGCCAAGAGCAATGCATCGCAAAGACCCTCTTCCATTTTTCGAATGCGAGTTTGAAGGTTGCCTCGAACCTCTACGGTTTTCACCTGAGGGTAAAAATGCTTAAGGGTCGCTATTCTTCGTGTAGAAGAAGTACCCACCACCAAGTGGGCATCGCTTAAGGAAACTCCTTTATTCGTGGATAAAAGCACATCATGGGCTTGCTCGCGAACCGAAAATGCAATCAGCTCCAAGCCTTCCCCCAACTTCGAGGGCATATCCTTTGCGGAATGCACAGCAATATCGATGCTCCCATCCAACAACTGGTCCTCTAACTCCTGGGTAAAAACCCCTTTGGAACCAATCTTTGAAATGGAAACATCTAAGACCTGATCTCCCTTGGTATCGATCGTAACAATCTCCGATTCCATACCCGCCTGTTTGAGCAAGTCCGCCACATGGTACGCTTGCCAGAGGGCAAGTTTACTGGCACGCGTCCCAATTTTTACAATCCGATTACTCACTGCTTTTCACGCTTTAATGATTTCCTGACCACGGTATCCACCACAAATTGGATGATTTCTGCGGCAATATTGACACCAGTAGCTCCTTCGATACCTTCCAAGCCAGGAGAACTATTAACTTCCAAAATTAAAGGGCCTCGCGCAGATTGAAGCATGTCCACTCCTGCCACATCCAGACCTAGAGCCTCGGCAGCATTGAGGGCTGCTTGCTTTTCAGCACGGCTCAATTTGATCACGGTCGCTACTCCACCTCGATGTAGGTTGGAACGAAACTCTCCTTCCGCACCCTGACGCTTCATCGCTCCTACTACCTTCCCGTTCACTACGAAAGCTCGGATATCTGATCCTTTTGCCTCTTTGATGTATTCCTGAACAATTATTCTGGCCTTCAAGCCATGAAAAGCCTCCACTACAGATTGAGCGGCCTTAGTGGTTTCTGCCAAGACCACGCCCAAACCCTGAGTCCCTTCCAATAATTTAATGATCACGGGAGCCCCACTTACCTGCTCAATCAACTGCTTCTCTCCTCCCTTGGAAAAATTAGTAAAGGCCGTCTTGGGCATTCCTAACCCGTTTTTGGAGAGGATTTGTAAGCTCCTCAGCTTGTCCCGACTTCGAACGATCGCTTGAGAAGTGACCGCTGAAAATGCACCCATCAACTCAAATTGTCGAACGACAGCTGTACCATAAAAAGTTACAGATGCACCTATTCGAGGAATGATGGCATCCACACCCTCCAAACGCTGCCCCTTGTAGATGATCGAGGGGCCTTCTTGCTCAATGATCAGGTCACAAAGACTGTGATCTACCACCATGGCCTCATGACCCGCCTTCTCGATTTCTTCGATCAAGCGTTGGGTTGAAAATAATTTTGGGTTCCTCGAAAGGACAGCAATTTTCATTTCTTTTTGCGGTAGGGTTTACCTAAGTTGGTTTTGGATACATCCACGAGAAATCTCCCCCGTAGAATTTTTCTGCCCAGCAGAATGGAATTTTTCATGCTAGACCGATCAGTGAGTGTAAACTCGGCACGAAAGGTTTCTCCAGCCAGCTGGAGCTTGGTTTCTATCAGGTAGCGGACCTCCACTTGTCCGAAGGAGTTTTTGACTTTCTTTTCTCTGTAGGATTCAAAAGAAAGGATTTTGCCCGTAAATTTCTTGTGGGCAGGCATCAAAATTTTGAAATAAAGCAATTTTCGACCTTCAACCTCTTCAATCCGGATTTCCTCTGCATGCAGGCTACTCGTGTAGGCTCCGGTATCAATTTTGGCGCCTACGAGATTTAAGCCCAGTTCAGGAAGTGTGATTTTTTCTTTTCGACCAAGAACCTTCTTTTCCATCTCCTTAGTTTTTGGACATCATCAAAAGAATCTCCATGGATAAGTCGGTGAAAATCATTTTCGCATTCCCATTTCGTTCCAAATG
>CAMCBC010000104.1 GCA_945872775.1 Spirosoma fluviale
AAGCTAGCCAAATTAGATCAACTAATTTATCAATCGCTTGGGCTAAAGATGGAATTCGTTACCAACAAAGAATTGGGTCATCCAGGCGAAAAAATAGGTGCAGAATTAGTAGTTGTCAATCCTTCAGATGAGCCTATTTCAGAAGTTTCTTTGCAGCTTGGGGATACCTATTATGTTGGAAAAGACACTAATGGGAATGTGGACACTCGGCTTCCCATTGCTTTTGAAGTATCAAATCAAGCAGACTATTCCCAGCCGTATTGGCTAGAGGAATCTTTGGATGGAGCACTTTTTTCGATTCCAAATCAACGAAACATTGGACTTCCCTACAAAGAAAAAGTTGGTGGAGACCTGAGCTTTGTTTTGGGTGGGCAGAAATTCAAGGTATTCGTTCCCTTGGTCTATAAATACAATGATCCCATTGATGGAGAGGTAAAGCAACCATTTACCCTAGTTCCTGAAGTAGATCTTTCCCTATCGAAAGAGTTGGTATTCCTTATGGAAGGAGCGGATCCATTGGTAACTGTAACTGTCAACTTTAGAAATCAATTGCTGGAAGGCACGCTAGAATTTGAAGGCCTTACTGCTAGCCAATTCAAGGTGGTGGGAGTGATAGATTTCCCAGACCAGAAAAAGCGGACCTACACCGTCACTTTCCTGAAAGGACAAAATGGGAGGAAGCAGATTAAAGCTCGGTTTAAGAGTACTTCCGGAAAAGTATATGACCAAATAATTCACCGTATTTCCTATCCCCATATACCCAATTTGACCTATTTTACTCCAGCACAACTCCAACTGATCCAAGAAGACTGGAAAGTTTCTGGGGGAAAAATAGGCTACATCGAAGGAGCTGGTGATGAGGTGCCTGAGGTATTGTCTGCGTTAGGATATCAAGTCAGTTTCCTCGAAGAAGGTAATTTGGAATTGGATGAGTTGAAGTACTATCAAGCAATAGTAGTGGGGATTCGTGCTTACAATACCCAAGAATTCTTGGCAAGTAAGCAGCAGGTCTTGCTAGATTATGTGAAGGGTGGGGGCAATTTAATCCTACAGTACAACACCAGTACGCCATTGTTGACGCCAAACTTGGGGCCTTATCCTTTTGTCATTGGTAGAGATCGGGTGGCTGTAGAAGGTTCTCCGGTGGTAGCAGATTGGAAACATCCATTGCTACTTACCCCCAATCAACTGGTAGCGAAGGATTTTGAGGGCTGGGTTCAGGAGCGTGGGCTTTATTTTGCAGCCAAAGTAGACGAGCGCTACCAAAGTCCCCTGACCTTCCAGGATCCTGGAGAGCCTGCAAATTCAGGCGCATTGATTACAGCAAAAGTGGGAGCAGGAAACTATACGTATACTGGACTTTCTTTTTTCAGGCAATTGCCAGCTGGAGTGCCGGGAGCAATTAAATTAGTGATCAACTTGATTGAGCAATAGCATGGAAGAAAATCAAATTCCCTGGACTAAAATTTACCTTGGTTTGATGGCCAGTCTGGTCGTGATGATCTCGCTAATGTATGCCTTAACCCTTGCGTATTCATGAGTACTTTAGATTGGGCAGTTCTATTTTTTACGCTGGTTTCCATTGCCGTTTATGGGATGTACAAAACTCGTGGCAAGCAAAGTTTAGAAACTTACCTAAAAGGCAATAAGGATAACTGGTGGACCATCGGCCTATCCATTATGGCTACTCAAGCCTCTGCGATCACTTTTTTGAGTACACCTGGACAGGCTTACGAGGATGGGATGCGCTTCATCCAGTTTTATTTTGGCTTGCCCTTGGCCATGATTATCATCTCTGTTGCCTTCGTGCCTATCTATTACAAGTTGAAGGTGTATACGGCCTATGAATACCTGGAAAATCGATTTGACCTCAAAACAAGAACATTAACTGCCCTCTTATTTATTGTGCAGCGGGGACTGGCAGCGGGAATTACCATCTATGCGCCTGCGATTATTTTATCGACCCTGCTTGGCTGGAACTTGACCTTGACCAACATTTTTATTGGGGTATTGGTCATCGCCTATACCGTTTCAGGGGGAACCGAGGCAGTTTCGATTACCCAAAAGCAACAGATGGCGGTAATGATGGGAGGGATGGTTTTGGCAGGAATCATGGTGATTCAGCTTTTACCTATTTCCATGAAAGAGGCCCTGCAAGTGGCAGGAAAAATGGATAAGCTAAATGTGGTCAACTTTGAGTTTGACTTGGCGGACCGCTATTCGTTTTGGTCAGGGATGACTGCAGCTGTGTTTTTGTTTTTAAGTTACTTCGGAACAGATCAAAGTCAGGTACAGCGCTACCTTTCTGGTCAAACCTTGACCCAGAGCCGAATGGGACTGCTGATGAATGGATTTTTGAAGATTCCCATGCAGTTCTTGATTCTGTTCATTGGGGTGTTGGTTTTTGTGTTTTACCAATTTATTCCTCCTCCAGTGCACTTCAATCAGGTACAAACGGAGGTCCTTCGACAAAGCGAATATGGAGCTGACTTTAGTCGTTTGGAGCAATCGTATCAAGCTAATTTTGATTCTTCCAAGCAGGTATATACGGAATTATTGTCCTCTATTGATCAGGGCAAAGAAACATCCACTGAAGAGTTGACCAGTACCTTGAAAGGGTTGAAGGCTGAGCAGCAGGAAATTAGAGAAGAAGTTAAAACCCTGCTGCTTACCCATGATCCTGAGACAGAAACTCGGGATACGGACTATGTCTTTATGCGTTTTGTGATGGATTACTTACCTACAGGTGTGGTAGGCTTGTTGTTTGCAGCCATTTTTGCTGCGGCCATGTCCTCCTCCTCCTCCGAATTGAATGCCTTGGGGAGTACGACTACCGTGGACTTGTACAAGAGATCCATCCGTAAGGAAGGGAGCGACAGCCATTACGTGATGTCCTCCAAGTTGTTTACCGCATTTTGGGGCTTTGGAGCAATTCTTTTTGCGACTTATGCCTCCTTATTTGAAAACCTGATTCAGGCGGTGAATCTCCTTGGCTCCTTATTTTATGGAACCATCTTGGGGATATTTGTGGTCGGTTTCTTTATCAAGTGGATCAAAGGGAAGGCTGTATTTGTAGCAGCAATTGGGTCTCAGGCCTTGATTTTAGTGGTTCACTTCTTCAATGGCAAAGGACTATTGGGCATGGAGTGGAACATTGGATTCCTCTGGTACAATGCCATTGGCTGCCTTGCTGTAGTTTTTTTTGGTTTGGTACTTCAGCTCTTTGTAGGTGGCAGCTCCATAAAAAAATAAATACTGAGAAAAAACTCAGTTTTGATCAAAAAAAGAAGCCTTCGAATTTTCGAAGGCTTCTTTTTTCTTATTTGATAGATTTGATCAATCGGTCGTTTAATCCCACATAATCCAAGTTTTTGCCCTCTTCGGCTAGCTTCTTAGATTTCGTTGCAGACTCCAAAGCTTCTGTCTTTTTGCCAAGGCTCATTTCAATTTTTGCCTGTAGGTGTAAGGTCCAGTACTTTGGATCACTTGTAGTGGATTGTTTGATCCAGGTGTAGGCTTGGTTCAGGTCCTTATTACTTGTGAAATAGTAATTGGCAGCTTGATAGAGCAAAGCTGGATTTGTGCTTTGAGCATCGATTACTTGCTTCTTGATGTCTGCCATGACGATGGGATCCACCTCTGTTTGAATGGTGAATTCTACCCGCGTTTGTTCCCATTTGATGGAAAGGTCCGCACTTGCATCCGTCAAATTGCTGAAACCGATTTCAAAGGAATCATACATTCTGCTGGTTTTGGCAGGAGTTGCAGTGAATCGAAGGAGGTCATCTTTCGGTTCGTAGCCTATGGCTCCCCATAACTTTGTGTTTTTGCTTAGGATCATCGTCCAGGAAGACTTACCCGGAATGGAGTAAAGGGCGTAGGAGCCCGCAGGCACCTTGGTTCCACTGATGCTTACTTCAGTGGAGAAGGTGAGGACTGTTGCTCCGTTGGCACCCGTTCTCCAAACTTGTCCAAAGGGTACCAGTTCACCAAATATTTTTCTACCCTTGGTGCTGGGTCTGCTAAAATCCACGGTCACATCGGTGAGCCCCACTTTTTGAATAATTTTTGAGCTTGGGCTTGCTTGTGGCATTTGAATTTGTTGGGCTAAACTCGAAAAACTTGTGAGGAGTAAAGCAAGGAAGAGAACTTTGATTTTGGTAGACATGGCTTTAGGATGTAAGTAGAAAAGACTTGATTTTAACTGGCGCAACGATTTTTTGTTCTTCCGTCAATGCACCTGCAATTTCTTGGTTTATTCGAGTTTTTTTTAAAAAAGGGAAAGGAATTTGATGAATGAATTTTTTGGCCTGATGGAATGACCTACTTTAGGTGCTCGTTAGCTTCATTATTATGAGTATAGCCATCATTAGTCCTGGTAGAGATCCAAAGGCGTGGATAGCGGCACTTCAGCACCATCATCCAGACTTAGATTTGCAAATCTTTCCACACATTGATCGACCAGAAGATGTGAAAATGGCTTTGCTTTGGCAGCACCCCCCTGGTTATTTGAAAAACTTTCCCAATTTAAAGTTGATCAGCTCGCTGGGTGCAGGTGTAGACCATATCCTTTCGGATCCAGCGGTAGGGGATGAACTTCCAATCGTCCGTATTGTCGATGAACGATTGACTTGGTCCATGACCAATTATGTAATCATGGGGGTTTTGAACTTTCATAGGCAGCTTGTTCGTTACCAAGAAGACCAGAAGAAAAAGGTTTGGGATATGTCCAACCCCGAAATCCCTATCCGTGTCGGGGTAATGGGAGTTGGAGCCTTAGGAGGCGATGTGCTAGATAAGTTGAACGGTTTGGGATTTGAAGTAGTTGGATTTGGATTTTCAGAAAAAAACGAGTTCCGCTACCCCTACTATCAAAAGAATCAATTAGAAGATTTTCTTTCACAGGTAAATGTCCTGGTATGCTTACTTCCCCTTACACCTGATACCGAGGGGATTTTAAATCTTTCCTTATTTAGAAAATGTAAGAAAGGTACATTTTTGATCAATGTAGCCCGTGGAAAACATTTGATTGAAGAAGATCTACTTGTTGCTTTAGAAGAAGGATATATTTCTGGAGCACTTTTGGATGTGTATCGAACCGAACCTTTACCCGAAAGCCATCCATTTTGGAATGAAAAAAGAATTCAGCTGACTCCACACATTGCATCCGTAACCAACCCTTTGGCGGCAGCACCGCAAATAATTGAAAATTATAAACGCTTAATTGCTAGTCTTCCATTGCTAAATCTCGTAAATCGAACAAGAGGTTATTAACTATCTACTATGGCATCCAACTTCACTATCCTTTGTCCAATTGACTTTTCAGAATGCGCTCTGAATGCGCTTGAATATGCAGCAAAGATTGGAGAGAAGTACAAGGCCAAATTGATTATTTTTCACGTTTTAAATAAGCAAGACTACCAACAACTAGCTCCCTTGGACTTGGATGGCACCTTTCAAAAAGAGTTTGTGGAGCAAAAATTGAAGAGCTTGCAGGACGCTGTACTCAAAGAAAGCCTTCCCAAAGGTCTCCAAAGCTGTGAAGTAGTCCTCACCGAAGGAGCAATCGTACAAACTACAATCGCCTATTCTCAAAAAATCAATGCGAATTTGATTGTAGTGGGCACAGAGGGAATGAATGAGTTTAGGGAACAGGTATTTGGAAGTCGGTCTAGCAAGATGGTCATGCAAACCGACCGTGATATTCTTGTGGTCCCAAGAAAGGCTTTTTTCAAACGTCCTCGAAAATTAGTGTTTGCTTCCGATTATGTGGAAGAAGACAAGGCAGCTATTCAAAAAGTGGTTGAGTTTGCAAAATTCTTTGACTCTGAGATCGATATAGTACACGTTTCTTCAAGAACCCGTGTGATTGACAAAGCGCTTCACAAGACCATGGTGGAAGAAATCAAACCGGTGGTATCTTACGATTTGGTGAATTATGTATTGAAATCCTTCCGTGATGACCTGGCTCTAGGACTTGAGAACTACCTGCAACTCGCAAAAGGGGATATGCTGGTGACCTTGAGCAAAAAGAAAGATTTTTTCGATCAATTATTTTCGAAAAACCTGTCCCGTAAGATGTCCTATTTTATCACCAAGCCGCTGTGGGTGATCAAAAGTTTTTAGCCTATTTTTTGCCAAATACCCCTTTAATGTAGGTTGTAAATTCTTTTCGGACTTCTGATTTTGTAAAAATACCCTGGACCACCTGCATGAAATGACCCATAGTCAATTTTGGTTTGGAAACTGGTGTATTCGGTCTAGTTTGTTTTGGTTTTTCGGTCTGATTTGGAGTTAAACTTGAAGGTACTTCGGTTTCTTTTTTGGGAGGATAGCCACTTAGGCTATCTGCTTTTTCGAAGTAGTTCTTCGCTTTCTCCATCCGCCCCATTTTTTCCTCCACTAACCCCAAATTGTTGAAGGCCACAGCATCCTCAGGATCAAGTTCAATTGCTCTTTCATAATCCGCAATCGCCCCAAAAAAATCCCCAATTCGATCCTTTAAGTAGGCCCTGCTGCTGTAGCGATAGGGATTCCTTGGATCCAAATTGGCAGCACGGTCCAGTTCGGTGAGTGCTTCCTCATTTCTTCCCAACAAATGCAAAACCACCCCACGGTCACTCATGAAATCCGTGTTGTAAGGCTCTAAATCAATTAAAATATCGAAATCTGCCAATGCCTCAGCCCCTTTTCCCAAACGAGTTAGGGTGCGTCCTCTGAAGAGATGGAATTGTGTATTTCCCTGTTCAACACCACTCAATTCTTGGAAAACTGTCAATGCAGCTTCAAAATCACCTTCCTTGTATAGGGCTACTCCTTTTTCAAAATTCATCGTCATTCAATTGGCTTGCAAAATTAACCTAGAATCATCGATTAAAGTTTATTTGCTCAGAAATTCTCGATGGATTGCTGCCATCTATTATCTTTAAGTGCACGAGTGATTTACCGTATGGCCCTCCTTCCTGAAGTAGTTTTAAAAGATTTAAAAGCGAATAAAATTGCCCCAATCTATTTTTTGCAGGGCGATGAGCCGTATTTCATTGACCAGATCAGTGACTACCTGGAGAAGAATGCCATTCCAGAATTTGAACGTGGATTCAATCAGCTTGTGCTGTATGGAAAGGAAGTTTCGGTAAGTACCATACTTTCCCATGCGCGCAAATTTCCGATGATGGCTGATCGACAGCTGGTCTTGGTGAAGGAGGCGCAGAATATTCCCGACCTCGGAAAAGAAGATGCCCAGAAATTATTGATTGGCTACCTCAGCAATCCCTTGCCAAGCACCATTTTGGTGTTTGCCTACAAGCATAAAAAACTGGATGGCAGGAGCACACTAAAAAAGGAGATTGAAAAAAAAGCGGTCTTTGTTGAAGCGGAAAAAATTAAGGATTGGAAGCTAAACGACTGGATTGAAACCTATTTTAAGGAATTGGGCCATCAAATTGAAGCGAAAGCAGGGCAGTTGCTTGCCGACTCCATTGGCAACAACCTGGAAGTAATGACCAATGAGGTGGGAAAGATGCTCATCAATTTTCCTGAGCCGACTCGATTTACGGTAGATCACATTTCCAAGTACATCGGCATCCACAAAGAATACAACAACTTTGAATTGACCAAAGCAATTGGGTTTCGCGATGTCAATAAGGTCAATCTGATTGTGCATTACTTCATTCAAAACCCTAAAAATCATCCCGTTATCCCAATTTTCTCCCTGCTTTATTCTTATTTTTCTAGAGTTGCACTACTACATCGGGCAGGCCCTATTCCTGAGGCGCAACTCGCTGCTGCCATTGGTGTGAACCCTTACGGAGTTAAAGAATATGTAGTTGCGGCAAAAAATTACAAGTTGGGCAAGGTAATTGATGTATTTGGATACCTAAAAGAGGCAGACCTTCGTTTTAAAGGAGTAGATTCTGGAAGCATGACTGAAGGAGAAATACTCCGAGAGTTGGTCTACAAAATTTTGCATTGAATTCACTAGTTGCCATGAAATACTTCTTGGTTCTGCTTGCAGGACTGGGCTTCGCGCTGGAGTCCTTTTCACAATCTTCGCTTTACCAAAGCAGTGCTCAGCTGGGTTTAGATCGAGCTGCCAACCTGTACGAGCAGCAATTATTTGCTGCAAATCTTTACGATAACACCAAGCTGCTTGCAACGGGACTTGACCTTCCCAAGCAAAAGCAAGCTGAACTTCAACGTGCGCTTTCAGCACTACAATTGGATCGACCAGATGGTTTGGGCCTGATCAAAAAGTTTGTTCAAGACTATTCAGGACAACCTGAAGTGGCTACAGCAGCCATTTTTTTAGGAAATCACTACTTTTTCAAAAACCGGTATTCGGAGGCGATTGAAGCTTTTGCGCTTGCTCCGATTGGATTAGTAAACAAGAATAGCCGTGCGGATGTAGCCTTCAAACAAGGCTACAGCTACTTTCAACTCAAGGATTATGCCGCTGCGGCCAGCTATTTGGATCAGGTAAAAGAGTTGGCCATTCCCTTAGCGGCAGATGCCTTGTATTACAGTGGCTACATTGCCATGGAGCAGGGGAATAACCAACAAGCCATCCGAGAGCTACAGCTTGCTGCGGAAAGTGAATTTTATTCTAACAAGGTTCCCTATTTATTGACTTCACTGTATTACAAGGAAGGCAAGTATGCTGAAGCAATCGGGTATGCCACGCCTTTACTCGCATCTGGCAAGTCGTTCGATCAACAAGAATCCATTCATCTCTTCTTGGCGGAGTCGCACTATGCGCTAAAGGATTTCAGGAATGCTGCAGACCAATACAATTCATTTATTTCTTTTAAATCGGGTGAATTGACCAAGGAGGAATATTACAAAGCAGGAATCTCTTTTTTTGAAACAAAGAACTATCAAAAGGCAAGTGAATTCCTGAAGTTGGCAGCCTTGGGAAATCCAGATATCGCTCAAGCAGCAAGCTACTATTTGGGACATACCTACGTGCAGCAGGGTAATTTTCCCTATGCACTTACTAGTTTTCAAGTGGCTTCTGCAAGTTCAATTGATCGAGGAATTCAAGAAGAAGCCTTATTCAACTTAGCTAAGATCAATTTACAGCGTGGAAATTTCCAAGTGGCTGTCAATACCTTGGACGATTACTTGACTAGCTATCCCCAAGGAAAAAGATTTGGGGAAGCAGAAACCTTGCTTTCTGAGGCCTTGCTCAATTCTTCCGACTACCTCCGCGTCATGGAGCAACTCGATAAGCTCAAAAGCAAATCTCCACGACTTCAACAAGCCTATCAAAAAGTAGCCTACTACCAGGCACTAATTTATTACCGAGATCAAAAGTTTGAGCAAGCGCTTAGCTATTTGTCCAAATCTCAAAATTATCCTTTGGACCGGAACCTTTTGGCTGAGAC
>CAMCBC010000105.1 GCA_945872775.1 Spirosoma fluviale
CAAAAACTTCAGAAAGCCTATCAACTAGCCGAGCAAAACCAGGTACTGCTGCTTGATATGATGACCGAGCGATTTGAAATCACTACACTGCTTCAACGGGAGTTGTCTATGATCCCAGCGGTCTTTGGGGAGTTGGAAAACGGTACTGCTGCGGATCCAGCAATCACCAAAGAGTCAGTGCATCACTTTTACAAATCTGTTTCGGGTGTTCCCTTGGTGCGTCCCGACTGGTTTTTTGATGTTGAAAAAGAAGGAACTGGAATCGTCGATGTGACTACGCATCTCGTAGACTTAATCCAGTGGGAAGCTTTCCCCAATGTGGTTTTGGATACAGCCGACATTCAGGTGTATGATTCCAAAATTTGGCCGACCGCCTTAAATTTGAGTCAATTTACCCAAGCTACCCAAAAACCAGCTTTTCCAGAATCCTTTATCAAATACCTAAATGGGGAAAAACTTGAGGTATTTAGCAACGGAGAGTTCCAGTATACGTTGAAAGGGAAGCATGCTAAGGTTCGGGTAGTGTGGGATTTTCAAGCACCAGAAGGTACTGGAGATACCCATTTCAGCATGATGCGGGGTACCAAGGCCAATTTGATCATTCGCCAAGGCAAAGAGGAAGGCTACCGACCGGTGCTGTATGTAAAATTACTTCAGGGGGATTCTAGGGAATTAGCACAAGCGGTGAGAAATACGCTGCAAGTAAGCTATCCGGGCATTGATCTGGAAGCGCTGCCTTCAGGGGAATACAAAATTCTCGTTCCTGACAAGTACCACAACGGGCATGAGGCACATTTTGCGCAGGTGACCGCCAAGTACTTGGACTACTTGCGATCAGGTAACTTGCCAGCATGGGAAATACCCAATACGCTGACCAAGTATTTTACGACGACGAAAGCTTTGGAACTGGCAAGAAAGTAGTGCGATCCAAACTTTAGATCCCTCAATGAGTTAGCTTATTAACCTTTCCTTTTATGTCTAGCTCTACTTCTTCAGCTTCCGCTTCACCAAAAATCACTGTAGCGCTTGCAGGTGCAGGTGGGTACATTGGGAGCTGGTTTATTGAGCAGTACAAGGATGTCTACCAGGTGATAGGACTGAGTAGAGGCAAGGTGAAGTCCAATCCCTATCCTGAGGTGGAATGGAGGCAAGTTGAGTTGTATTCGATTACTTCCACTGCCGAAGCCCTTCGAGGGGTAGATGTGGCCATCTACTTGGTTCATTCGATGTCTGCTTCCACGCGATTAAATCAAGGGAGTTTTGAAGACACAGACCTCATTTTGGCTGACAACTTTAGTCGTGCAGCGGAGATAGCAGGTATCAAACAAATCATTTACCTGGGGGGATTGATTCCCAACGAACCTGAAGAGCATCTTTCGCGGCACTTGAAGAGTAGGCTAGAGGTAGAACAAACCCTTGGCTCACGAACTGCAAAATTGACCGCTATCCGCGCTTCAATCATTGTAGGTCCAGGAGGTTCTAGTTTTGACATGATCAAAAACCTAGTCCAAAAACTACCGGTGTTGATGTGTCCAAAATGGACCAATTCGCTGACGCAGCCTATTTCTCTTCGAGACACTTTAGAGATAATCAATTTCTGTATTGGAAATTCAAAGGTCTACGATCGGGTATTTGAAATAGGAAGTCCCGAGGTGATGAGCTACCGTGATATGCTTGCGAGAACGGCCAAGGTGATGGGAAAAAAGAGGCTCATTTTTTCAGTGCCTGTATTTTCGCTGGGCTTCTCCAAGTTTTGGGTTGGCCTTTTTGGAGATACGCCTCCGCAATTGGTATCCCCACTTGTGGAAAGTTTGAAACATACCTTGGTAGTCAATCCAATTCATGCTTTCAAAGAAAAAGAGATGGACTATCTCGGCTATGACGATGCTGTGAAAGTGGCCTTATCGACTACGGATAGACCCAAGTTGCCTAAATTCAAGTACAAAAAGGGTTTGAAAAATACGGTTCGTTCCTTGCAACGAATGTCGAATTTGGGAAGACACAATGCGCTGTGGGTAGCTGAACGCTACGCTCTTTGGTTGCCTTTTTTCTTTCGGTACATCATCCGTGGAAAATTAAGAGGTACTGAGGTTCTTGGATTTCATTTGCTCTGGGACAAGGAACCGATGCTAGAGCTTACCCATGTACCTGATCGCAGCGATAGCCAAAGGCAATTGTTTTACATAACAGGTGGCTGGCTGGTGAAACGGTACGATTACGGATGGCTAGAGTTTCGGGAGGTTTTGGATAGCAAATACATCATTTCGGCTATTCATGAATTTGCACCGCGTTTGCCTTGGTTTATCTACGTCAATACTCAAGCTCGCCTTCACCTATGGGTAATGAATCGGTTTCAAAAGTATCTTGAAAAAAAAGCGGATCTTTGATTTTCGGTTTGCAACTGAACTACAAAACTTAATTTTTATAGCATGAAAACTTTATCTTTTAAAAATGGGGATCAATTGCCAATCCTTGGACTTGGCACCTGGAAAAGTAAGCCAGGAGAGGTGAGAAAAGCAGTTTTCTGGGCAATTGAAGCAGGGTACCGACACCTGGATTGTGCTGCAATCTACCAGAATGAGCGCGAGGTTGGGCAGGGGATTGCTGATGCACTTGCAGCAGGTTTGGTCAAGCGATCCGAACTTTTTGTTACTTCAAAGCTCTGGAACAATGCACATCGATTTGAAGATGTGCGGCCTGCATTGGAGAAGACCCTTGACGATCTGAGACTCGATTACGTGGATTTGTACCTAGTTCACTGGCCAATTGCTTACAAGCCAGGGGTGGGTTTTGCTACCCAACGTGAAGAATACTACACCTATCAGGATGTGCCTTTGAGCCAAACCTGGGAGGCCATGCAGGATCAGAAGAACCATGGACTGGCAAAACACATTGGTGTTTCCAATTTCAACCAAACAAAGCTTGCGGAATTACTGGCTTTGCCAGGACAGCGTCCAGAAATGAATCAAGTGGAGCTACATCCGTATTTGCCACAGGATCCATTGGTGGCTTTCTGTAAAGAAAATGACCTTTTAGTGACTGCCTATTCCCCTTTGGGTTCACCTGACTCTCGTGCCGAGAAGCATGCGCAGGATCCCAAACTATTGGAAGATGGAGTCGTAATGGCTATCGCTCAAAAGCATGGCGCAACTGTAGGGCAAATCCTGATTTCTTGGTCGATAGCAAGAGGTATTGCAGTGATTCCCAAATCAGTAAATCAAGCCCGTATCGTCGAGAACTTTGTTGCAGCGGAGATCAACTTGGATGAAGCGGATATGGCTCAACTAAATGCGATCGGGACAAGTCATCGCTTTGTGGACGGCACCTTTTTTACGGGACCTAAAAGTCCATACCAGTTAACTGATCTGTGGGATAGTTGAGCAACTAAGAATTTGAGATCCAAGCGCTAAAAAGTGCTTGGATTTTTTTTAATCCTCCAGTTCCAAACTTTCGAGAATTGCTGCCAGCTGATCAAAATCACGGAGTCCAGGCTTGATCTCATCTCCACCATCCAGGGCAAACCCATACAATCCGGGCAATTCGCTAAGGGAGCTGGCATTTTCGGGTGTGATTCCAGCTCCTAAAAATAGGTTCAACTGACTCGATAATTTTTTGATAATTGATTCATTATCAATAGTTATTGATTTATCAGTTGAAGTGACATGTAAAGTGATTTTATATTCCTGAAGAAGCTCGACCTTTGGAAATAGTGAATCCAACGCCTCTAGTTTTACGCGGTAGATCAATTTTTTTCCAAGCGATTTGAGTTGCACCAGAGTATCCAAATCCTCCGACTCGATCCAGGTTAGGCTAGGATAGTCCCCGAGAAGTCTTTCAATGGAATACGCATCCAAGTCCGAAAATTCACCTGCATAATCAATCCCAGAAATCCAGCCTGTAATCTCCTGAAACTGCATGGGAGAAACATACTGAGCGGAACCCTCTTCCAAGCAAAAGCCCAAAATATCAACATACATCCCTGAGCAATACCGTGCATCGGTGAGGTTGGTAATTCGGTTGATTTTAACTTTTGTTTTTAAGGCCATGGCTTTCGCAGTTTGTGCCTGCGAAGGTAAGAAAGCTTGTGGGTAGCGCCAAAGGGTATTTCCACACCTTCGAGGATTTAAGGATCTCCACAATTTCTATTTTTTTCAAATCGGAAAATCAGTTTTACCTAATCGTTTGAATGTATTTAAGTGGCTTGGATTTGGTATCTTCGAGCAGCTACTGGAGTTTCCAAGCTAAACCATCTGTTGACACATGTCTAAATCAATTTATTTTTTGGTCTTCTTACTTTTATTTGGTTGGACCCCAAAAGGGCTTGCTCAAGATCGGTATGCTGTATTTTTTAAGTTTAAACCCCAAAAGGAATACGCATTGGCAAGTCCAAGTAAGTTTCTAACAGAAAAAGCCATTCAACGTAGAGCGCGAGAAAAAGTCGCTGTGGATAGTTTAGACCTTCCTGTCACGGCCGCCTACCTTCAAGGAATCAGCGCGTATAGCAAGGAATTGTTGTATGCAAGCAAATGGTTGAATGCAGCTGTAGTGGTCACTGATGCAGCAGGTAAGAAAAATATGGAAGGGCTACCCTTTGTTCAAAAAGTAGAATGGGTGGCCAAAGGATTTATTTCAAGGACAGGAAATCGGAACAGTACTGGAGTTCTTGCCTTCACACCAAAGAAATGGGTGATTGAAGAAAGCTATCGAGAAGCTGCGGCCTATGATTTTCAGAATGAGTTGCTCGGTATTCCTGCGATGCACCAGGCGGGATTTACCGGTAAGGGGATAACCGTAGCTGTATTTGATTCTGGATTCCCTGGATTGGATAAGGCAGTTCCATTTGCGCATGTTTTTACCAACAAGCGAGTAGTCGGTCAACTGAATGTGGTTCGTCCTTGGATCAAAGAGGTATTTCGAGACAATGAACATGGTACCCAAGTTGCTTCCTTAATCCTCTCAAACCAGGCGGGTACCTTGGTAGCTGGGGCACATCAAGCACAGGTGATTTTTGCGATCACGGAGGATGTAGCAACCGAATACCCAGTAGAAGAGCTCAACTGGGTTCGTGCAGCTGAATATGCGGATAGTTTAGGAGTTGACATTATCAACAGCTCCCTTGGTTACTTGGATTTTGACGACCCTAGTTTGACGTATACTACGGCTCAATTGGATGGAAAAACCACTTATGTTACGCGTGGAGCTACCTTGGCTGCAAAAAGAGGGATCCTGGTAGTCAACAGTGTTGGCAATTACGGTTCTGCAGGCAGCAGTAGCTTGGTTGCTCCTGCTGATGCCCAAGGGATTCTTGCTGTGGGTTCAGTGAATGCCAGTTCCGTTGTGTCCACCTTCAGTTCTCGCGGACCAACGGCCGATGGGCGCATCAAGCCGGAGTTGGTTGCCTTTGGACAAAGCCCAGTGCTAATTCGTGGTTCCGGACAAGTTTCGTCTGCTGCGGGAACTTCCTTTTCGGCACCTCAGCTCACAGCCCTTGCAGCTGGCTTATGGGAAGCTAAGCCAAACTGGACCAAAGACGAATTGCTGACCAGTCTCATTAAAAGTGGAACACAGTACGCGGTTCCAGATCAAAACTTGGGATATGGCATCCCCAATTTCCGAAGTGCTTTTTATGGAGCGCTTTTGGGGATTAATGAAGAAATTGAATCAGGTTCAAATATCTATCCAAACCCCCTTCGTTCTGAATCCCTCCACATTCGATTTGGAAAGGAATTGAGGGTAACGCTTCAAATTTTGGATGGTTCGGGCAGAAGAGTTGTAGAACAAGTAGGGGAGCGAAACACCATCCAGGAGCCTTTTGTCTTTGAGGTATCTGATTTGCCCTCAGGAATTTATTTTCTTCAGCTGTTAGATGGCAAAGAAATTGCCTACAAGAAACTTATTAAACTTTAACATTGGACAAAACGGGAGTTATGCCGTGATTTGTATCTACTACACCTCAAGATGAACCCTCAGATCGCCCCTTCCATACTTGCAGCTGATTTTGCAAACCTTCAGAAAGAGGTAGAAATGCTCAATGCCTCAGCTGCGGATTACATACACGTGGATGTGATGGACGGGATTTTCGTACCCAATATTTCATTTGGCATTCCCGTAACTGAAGCGATCCATCGCCATGCCGCCAAACCCTTGGATGTGCACCTGATGATCGTGAACCCTGAATTGTATCTAGATGCCTTTGTAAAGGCAGGAGCTTCGATCGTGACCGTACATGTGGAGGCTTGTACGCATTTGCATCGTACCCTGCAAGAAATCAAGCGATTGGGTGTGTCTGCTGGAGTTGCGATTAATCCCCATACGCCAATCGAATTGTTGACTGAAGTACTTGAGGAGGTCGACTTGGTCTGTGTGATGTCGGTCAATCCAGGATTTGGAGGACAAAAATTCATTGAACACAGCTATGCAAAAGTGGCTAACTTGAAAAACCTGATTCTTAAAAAAGGGGCAAAAACCCAAATCGAAGTTGATGGCGGAGTGAGTGAACAAAATGCCAAACGCTTGGTAGAAGCAGGTGCCGATATTCTGGTGGCTGGTAGTTTTGTGTTTAAGGCAGCAGATCCGATTGCCGCGATCGCTTCGTTAAAAAGTATTTCCATTTAATTTTAGTTGAAAAATCACCTGGTTCGGGAGTAAAGGAGCCATTTATCTGATTTAAGCCATGACCTTTCAATTTCGCATTTTTCTGTTCGGTCTACTTTTTTGGTCTGTTACCCAAGAAGCAGTAGCTCAAGAAGACACCACACAAGTTGTGCTCACGGATGCGGATTGGAGCAAGTATGCGCAAATAGAAGTGATGACTTCAAAATTCATGGCTGAAAAAACCCAAGAGTTGAAGGATTGGATAAGTACCAAGGAAGGTCTAGGAGGAGGGGCCCGCTACAACCAAATTAAGGGTGCTTGGGGCAATGCCAAAAAGGAATTAGCGATTGCCATTACAGATAAGGAACGCGCTGCCTACCAAGAGGCACTTGCTTTTCAAAAATCCATGCAACAAAAGGTGATTGACTTCCAAGCAGACTTGATTCGTGATGAAAAGTTATTGGGATTGAAGCTTTTTGAAGAAATTTCCAAAGCCATTCAGGATAACCCATCCTTGAAGGAAAAATTAGTTCAAGAAGTGGCTCGATTGAAAAAGAAGAAAGTTTAAGGCGATTTCAATGGGGTGGAGGAATACCATTTTTTGTTTCAATACACACCAAAAGCAGTCCTCTGTTCGTTTCTTGTCTATGTTCAATCCCAGGATCTATCTGCTACTCCTCGTTTTCTTTCTCTCAAGTGCAGCTTCTTTTTCTCAAGATGAGGATATTTTTGGCATCACTAGAAAAGCGAGAGCACCTAAAAGTCAATCAAGTTTAGGGAATGCATTTCGGTCGATACAGGAAATGTTTTCTTTCCAACTTGCTACTGGTGCAGCGCAGTATTCCATGGGTACTGAATTTTACAGGGGGGATGGGAAAGTTTACCCGATCACTCAGTATCAAAATCATGAATTTGGATATGTCCCTTTGCCCGACACTTTGGCATTAAGTACCCGCCAATGGATTCTTCCTACTGTGGAGGCAGGCCTTCGGCTCAATTTATTCAACCTACTCACTTTAGGTGGAGGCTATGGTTGGGAAAAAGGTGTTCTTCAGCCTTTTGAAGGGGGTGGATACCAATTTTCACTTCAAGGGCCCAACTACACGGCCACCAATTACCATGCTTCGGCGGGTTTGGTGTTGTACGATGCGTCTCGACGCCGCTTTTTGCTGAAGCAGCGCTACAAAAAGTTTAATCGGGCAATCCCAGACCTAAAAATGCGAATGGAGCGGGAATACAAGCAGCGGATTCGCCAAAATTACCCCTGGAGCATTAGTGTTGAAGCAGAGGTGGGTAAGGTCAACGTAAATCAAGCAGTACCGCAAGTTCCGAAGGTGTACCAGCCTCGACTCGCTGAAGTCCAGGATCAATACACCTATGCTGCTGCACTACGTGTGTCCTATGACCTTTCTGAATATGCTTCCGTTTTTGTAAAGGCGAAGTATATGCAACGGTCTTTTGTGAACGATTCCCCTGATTTCACTCCTTTTCCAATGGATCAACAGGCGTATGCATTGCAAACTGGTTTATCCATAAAGGTTCCAGGAACCAAACGCTGCAAAATAAACGGCTGTGGCGTAGTCATGAAGCACAATCATGATGGCGTGGAATACCGAGGTAGTTCCATTTTCAATTTTCAAAACCGAAAAATCGGGCAATGGTATTGACAAAATAAAAGCTAGGTGAGGATTAAATCTTGGTTTTATTCCAGTCTGCTTTTTACTATCTTGCAACCTTAAATTACGTTACAGTACGCATTTTATGGCCCAAAGAGAAAACGAGCAGATCATCCCAATAAATATTGAAGAGGAAATGCGTGGTGCCTACATCGATTATTCGATGTCGGTAATTGTTTCCAGAGCACTTCCAGATGTCCGTGATGGACTCAAACCAGTTCACAGGCGTATCCTGTACGGGATGCAAGAACTTGGTGTATTGCACAACAAGCCCCATAAAAAATCAGCCAGAATCGTAGGAGAGGTGTTGGGTAAGTACCACCCACACGGTGACTCCGCCGTATACGAAACGATGGTTCGTATGGCCCAGGACTGGTCACTCCGCTACACCTTAGTAGATGGTCAGGGTAACTTTGGTTCGGTCGATGGTGACAATGCTGCCGCGATGCGATACACAGAAGCCCGACTCAAGCGCATAGCTGAGGAATTGCTGGTGGATATCAACAAGGAAACGGTAGACTTCCAATTTAACTTTGATGATTCTCTCAAGGAGCCTACCGTACTTCCAGCTAAGGTGCCAGCACTTCTATTGAATGGTGCTTCAGGTATTGCAGTAGGGATGGCAACCAACATGGCTCCTCACAATTTGGGAGAGGTCATCGATGGGATTATCGCTTACATTGGCAATAAAGACATTACCGTTGCTGAATTGATGAATTTCATCATTGCCCCAGATTTTCCTACTGGCGGTATCATTTACGGATACAATGGCGTCAAGGCTGCCTTTGAAACGGGTAGAGGACGAATTGTCGTTCGTGGCAAGGCCAACGTAGAAATCAAAGAAGGAGGAACCAAGGAGATGATTGTCATCACCGAGATCCCTTACATGGTCAACAAAGCCAACATGGTGGAGAAGACCGCTCAATTGATCAATGAAAAGAAGATTGAAGGGATTTCTGCCATTCGAGATGAATCCGATCGCTCAGGG
>CAMCBC010000106.1 GCA_945872775.1 Spirosoma fluviale
CACCCGATACAGATTTGAAAAAGTGATGCACTGACTCTTTGGTGATCGCTGGATCCGCAGAAGTACCATTTTCCAAGTCCCCAAAGACAGCTGGGATTCGAGACAACTCCCGTTGAAGCAGTGTCGTGATTTCAAATCGCTCGGTCATCATATCAAGCAGCAGTACCTGGTTCTGCTCGGCTAGTTGATAGGCTTTCTGAAGTTTTTGATAGCCAATCGCATCAATCACCAGTGGCTTATCTGCATAGACATGGATTCCCTGACGAACTGCCTCAAGAATGTAATCTATTTTTTGATCGTTCTTTCCAGCCACCACCAGTACATTTCCTGGCTTTTGCGCGAGCAGCTGTTCCAAATAATCTGCACCAGAATAGGGCTTAATTATCCAGGCTGTAGGAGACTCCTTACGGCTATTGTAGCCTTGGATACGCGCCAAATGATCATTCAGTTCAGCGCCTGCCGGTGCAAATACATGCAGCGTAGCATCCACTTCAGGATACATGGATTTGTGAACCAAGCCGGCATGAAAATGCCCCGGATCCAAGGTCATGAACTTTACTTTTTCTTCCGGACTAATTGTCATTTTTGTTACTTCTTTGGTACTACAGGATGAGCCCAAAAAGACCATAAAAATTAGAAAACGCAAATAATTGCTCAGCATGAGTTGGTTCGATTAGTCAATTAACGATTGGCTAAAACCAGGTCTGTTCCCCATGGTCTTCTCTGGCTTCTGCTCAAGTAGGTATTTGCTTCAGGGTCGTTGACAAACTCTTCCTTGGCAGAATTCCACTCCAGCTTGCGGCCCAACTTCATTGCAACGTGGCTAACCAGGCACACCGAACAAGATCGATGTCCAATTTCTACCGGAGATAGCAATTCTGCCTTTCCTTGGATGGCATCCAGCCAGTTGCCATGATGCGAAGAACTACGGGTAAATCGCAATTCATTCTCTCCAAAAACGGTTTGCAAAAGTTTGGGATCAGAAGCATCCAAAGCTTTGGCATTGTTCCCTTGAGCTACTGGATCTGAAGTGGAAGCCACATAGCTGCCTCTTGAAACCCATATCCATCCCTCCGTGCCTTCGTATCGAATGCCATTGGGATAAGTCCCAGAAGTTAGCATGACGATACCATTGTCATAAGTGGCCTTCACTAAAAAATCGCCATGCACATTCCATAATCCGGATCTTGGAAATTCGGCTACTGCCTCAATGTACCGAGGGCCCACTAATTCAGTATTCATGCCCCAAGCAGCAGAATCAAAATGATGCTGCCCCCATCCAGTAATCATGCCTGCACCGTAATTTTCATGACGCAGCCAACCTGGTCTACCGTAGTCGTTTTGTGGATGCACGCCTATTTCGGTGTAGGGAACTTCCGGAGTGGAGCCCAGCCACATGTCAAAATTCAAGTTGGCGGGTACAGGCATGGCCGGTGCTTCGGGGCCGGAAGGATCTCCCGGTAAACCGATTCGAACTGTATGCAGCTTGCCTATTCTCCCATTTCGTACTAATTCTGCCGCCAAGCGAAACTGCTCGCTCGAGCGCTGTTGTGTTCCTAATTGCAGCACAACGCCCGTTTTTTTAATCACCTCCACCAATTGCCTTCCTTCTTTAATGGTCAAGGAGGTTGGTTTCTGAAGGTAGACGTGCTTGCCTGCCAGAGCCGCCTCCATGGCGGGTTGCGAATGCCAGTGGTCTGGAGTAGAAATAATCACTGCATCGATGTCCTTGCTCTTGAACAAGTCTCGGTAGTCTGCTACTTGCTTTACGTCCAAGTAGGGACTTCCCATTTTTTGGGTGTAGTGGTCCTCAATAAATTGCTTTCCTTCTGCCATCCGCTTGCTATCGAGATCGGATACGGCGACGATGCGCGCCACATCATGCTTCCATACACCTGGCAAATCATGGTCTCGAGCGATTCTTCCGCAACCGATTTGAGCAATCTGAATTTTGTTGCTGGGTGCATTTTTCCCAAGTACGGAAGCAGGAACAAGGGTTGGGATCCCAAACGCTGCTGTAGCGAGGGCTGTTTTTTTCATAAAATCTCTTCTTTGCATGGCAATGGAATTATTTGACAAAGGATTTCCAATAATTTTCGGCTTCTTGAACAGTCAATTCGCCGTCAAATACAAGCATTCGGTAGTTCAAACTGTAACGCTTGCCTGGCTGTATCTCCCAAGAAGTATGGCGAATAGGGCAAAATTCAATAAATACATTTCCTTTTCCCTCGTATTGTCCAGGAGGCCAAACGCGAAGGGGTTCAGGATGTGCTTGATTCGTATTGTGACTCATAAATAGGATTCCACTTTTCCCAGAGGGATGATCCGATTGCCCGGTCACCAAGATCCAACGCGCATTGGAACCGTCAGCCGTAGCTCGGTCTTTGCCCTCTGAAGTAAGGATGCTGCTGTTGGCATCTCCCCAAACTTCCGTGGCACGGAAACCAATTCCGCCTCCGTAGCGGTAATCATCTAATAAAATTCCTCCCGGAATGGAAGTTTGCAAGGTGCTGGTATAGTCCACTTGATAGCGGCCCTTATCGGCAGGCTTTACCTTGATGCGAAGATCCTCCTCCATGGCAATTTGTGATTCTGCAGCGGCTTTGAGGTCGACATGATTCTGTCTAACTGTCAATTCAGCGGCACCTCCTGCTTGCTTCTTGGAAAGTACATGGGAGAAATCTACCCTGCCTTTTTCATCTCCAAGGTTCCAAAAGTCAACCTCTTTTCCACCAATCGTCGCTCTAGTGTAGGGCCCCCAAATTCCGTAGTGGTGGTAATGGTCTTCTGGCTGTATCCTACTTAAAATTTGTCCACTCGGAGATTGAATGGGGTGAATAAATCCAGATTTGCTGTATGCCTCCTTGATTCCCGTAGGAACGGGCTCTTTGGTCATTTGGTAACTAAGCACCAGCTTACCATCCAAGAGAAAGTCCATTCCCTTGGAAGATTCTTGAAGGGTTACTTCCTGAGAGTTTGCTTGAAAAATAAAAACAAGAGAAAGGAATAAAAGAAGGAAGATCCTTTTGAAACACATAAGAAATTCAGGTTATTGGGCTTTGAGATTCAATATAGGGTATATTGAATCAATATGTCAACGATGCCTTTCAAAACTATGTGTAAAAAACTACTAGTTGGTCTGTCAATTCTACTTCTTCCGAATTTGACTATTGGTCAAGATTTACCAGTTATTCCATTAACAGCAGCCTGGAAACAGAAAATAGAAGCACTAGCTCCCTCCCAAACCCGGTTTCCAAGTACTTCACCAAAAAAAATCCTCCTTTTTTCACTACACACCGGATTTGAACATTGGGTCATTCCCCATACCGAAGAAGTTTTCAAAATCTTAGGGTCCAAATCAAATGGCTTTGCCATGACTGCAAGCAAGGACATCCACCAATTTGAAAAGGCGTCCCTAGCAAACTACGATGCCGTCGTTCTAAACAATACCTGTTCCAAGCCTGACCATCGCCACCTCTTTTGGGACCAGTTGCGGGCAGAGTCCACGGGAGACTCAGCTGCGGTAATGGCAAAAGCACAAGAACTGGAAAGTAACCTGATCGAATTTGTAAGTAAAGGCGGTGGACTCCTTCTGCTCCATGGCGCAGTGACCACCTTGAATAACTCTTCCAAGTTCAGTGACTTGGTAGGTGCTAGCTTTGATTACCACCCACCTCAGCAACAGGTGCAAGTGAAATTGGAGAACCCCAGCCATCCCTTGGTTGCCGCATTTCCAAAAGAAGGATTCTCCCATGTAGACGAACCTTATTTTTACAAGAATGCCTATTCAAAGTTGAATTTTACCCCTTTACTTTATTTTGACAATGATCAAATACGAAGTCAGCGAGCCAACCAGGAACTAAAAAGTGGTAAAACCTATGTTGCCTGGATTCGCCCTGAAGGTAAAGGCAAGGTGATGTACATTTCTCCTTCCCACAATGCTCAAAGCTTTGAAAACCCTGCTTTGCTGCAGTTTTTTCTAGATGGACTGCAATATGTGGTTGGGGATGTGAATTGTGATGAAACTCCAATCAAAAAATAAATTGAGCAGCAGGACGGATTTATCAATTGAGATGTGCTTCCTAAACCAAGTTTTTGCCAATGGGTAAAATTTTACCAACTTTAACCATGGAAAATGACAGCCTAGAATCCCTCAGCGCATTTTTAGAAGAACCTATTTTTCTATTGGAGGCCGATCGAAAAAGATTAGCAGAATCGCTGCAGGTTTCCGGTGATAAGGAGGCTATGTCAGCTGTAGAACAGCCGGTTGCTTTTTCATCAAGTGAAAATACAGCTACCGATGCATTAACGCCTATTGATCAGGAAACTAAATTGGAATCGGTTGAAGAGCCAATTCCAATCAAGGGTAATTTTTCAAAGGGTATATTGGTGATCCATGAAGAGACTAATCTCAACCCAGAAGTCATGGACATGCTCGTCAAAATGCTCAATGCATGCGGACATTCCATGTCGGAGGTCGGTTTGCTCGCTGCAGAAAACTTAGAAAACCGAAACATGGAAGATTTTAAAGCACTCAATGCCCATGTAGTGCTCAAATTTGGACGCATCAAGCATCCGATCAACCAACTTCCAATCAGTTCCTATGAAATCCTTACGGAGGAGGAAACAGAATACCTGTTTGCGGATGCGCTTACTTCCATTTCCGAGGATAAGGGATTAAAAAGACAACTTTGGGCTGCACTTCAGCTCCTTTTCAACCTTAGCACAGGACCAAAATGAATGAATCACAACTCAAATGGGCGAAGCGGTTTAAATGGATTAGTTTGGCCGAAGGACTTTCCTTCCTCCTACTTCTTGGCATAGCCATGCCCTTGAAATATGGATTTGACATGCCACTTGCCGTGAAGTATTTGGGTTGGGTGCATGGGGCATTATTTGTAGTTTACATTTATGTGGTATTCCCAACCGCCTTAAGTTTAAAGTGGAACTTTAGTCGCACTTTTTTTGCATTGGTTGCTGCAGTTTTGCCTTTTGGCCCCTTTATTTTTGACCGCAACCTAAACAAGAGCCAACAAACCAAATTTTGACATGGCTCTGATCAGCAAAAAAAAGATAATCTATCCGATTGGTGCTGGTTTAAGACGCTACCTCACCCAGTATGGCAGAGAAGTAGATATCCCGATTCACTACCACGAGCTACTCCGATACACCAACTCCATTGCACTTTACGATTCGAAGGAACAAGATACCTACTGGGAAACGGTTTTTTATGACCAAAGTGACCGGGAAGAGATTCATCAAAATGTAAAGAAAATTTATGCCTTGCTTAAAGCCGGTGGAGATCTTTCGGTGATGGAGCACCTGTACATTGATCGAATTGATCTTTGTGTCTTTGGAAATACGCAGCCTTTTCGCGTGCGGATGGTCAATCGAATCAATGACAACTTTGATTACTTCTACATCAAAAATGCGGACGCCTCACGGGTTTATGGCTTGGAATTGGAAGATCTCCTTTCCCCGAATCGAATTAGCTACCTCGTGCATCAAAACACGCTCATTGAGGAACACATTGCGGGAATTCCTGGGGAGAAATTTATGCGCCTCCACATGTCAGACCCCAATCTCAATCCCATCCGATTGGCGAAGGAATTTGTAAAGTTCAACGAACGCTGCTTCGTTCGCCTACTGGGAGACATGCATTCCTCCAACTTTGTCATCGATGTCACCCCAGATTTTGAAGAAACGCACTACCGCATTCGTGCCATCGACTTTGATCAACAGTGCTACGAAGCAAAAAAATCCATCTACCTACCCCAGTATTTTAAAGAAAATAATGCCTTGATTCAATTGGGGATGGATGTAATCACACCCGAGTCAATGCGTCAATACCAACGTGAAGAACGTGCGCTGATCGCTACTCGAGTAAAGTCCTCCCATCTTGAATTGGAAGACATTCTACAAACTATGGAAAATGACCAGCTCGCACCACAATCCCATGTAGATCAGCTAAAAAACGAACTCGCCAAGCATTACCAAACCAAGGATTTTTTGAAATGTAACTCCATGGGAGAAATTTTAAGAAAAAGTCTTTCCTTAGTTTCGCGTTAATTGAACTTGTGAACTAGAATAAAAAAAGGTCATGAAAGAAAACCGAATTGATTTTGCGAATTTTCAATGGATAGATTTAGAAAATCCCAAGTTGACTGAATTAAAAGAAATCATCAAACCCTATGGGCTAAATCCACACCTGATGGATGACTTATTGGAAGTTGGCCACTTACCCAAGTTGGAAAAGGTTGGAGAATTCAACTTTATGATTTTACGGGCTTTCAGTGCGAAATCAAATGAGAAACTCACCACCATTCCAGAACTGAGCAATAAAATTGGTTTCTTTTTTACCAACGAAATCCTATTGACGGTGCATCAGAAACCTTTTCAATTTTTGGAAGAAATCACAGGCCATTTCGAAGATCCTGAAGCATTAATTCTAAAAATTACTGAGAAAATGCTGGCAACTTATCAACCGCCGGCAGATTGGTTGTCTGAAGAAATGGATCGTTTTGAAAGTGATGTTTTCCTAGGTCGTAGGAATCGCTTTTCTGTCGAGTCAGTCTATTTTGCAAAAGCCAAAGCTAGGGGTTGCAAAAAAGTTTTGCATTTGACCCAAACTGTACTCCTTCACTTGGCAGTGCAACCTACAAATGAGGGGCAACTTCAAGATTTGAAAGAAACCACAACGAGTTTGATCATTCAATTCGAAGATTTCTTGGATGAAGCCAACTCCTTATTGAACATTTATTTGTCGAGCAACTCCCAGAAGACCAATGAGGTCATGAAGCTTTTGACTGTTTTTTCGGCATTTTTTTTACCCCTGACCTTTCTTGTGGGCGTTTATGGGATGAACTTTAAGTTTATGCCTGAACTGAACTGGGAATACGGCTATTACCTCACCTGGGGCGCCATGTTCAGCATTTCAGTGGTAATCTTTATCTGGTTTAAAGTTCGAAAAATTATCTGAAGCCAGGTATCCAAACAAAAAAACCTCCTAGTGGAGGTTTTTTTGTTTCATGTCAAAGGAGATTTAATTCACCAATCGTCTTAGGTAAGCACCGTAGCCGCTTTTACCAAGCTTGGTGGCAGCCTCCAGCAACTTTTCCTTGCCAATAAATCCATTGCGGTAGGCAATCTCTTCGATGCAACCGATTTTCAAGCCTTGACGCTCTTCAATCACTTCCACGAATTGGGCTGCTTGAAGCAAAGACTGGTGGGTACCCGTATCCAACCAGGCGGTTCCTCTATTGAGTATGGCTACCTGGAGCTTCCCTCTTTGGAGGTATTCGTTATTCACATCAGTGATCTCCAATTCGCCGCGAACACTTGGTTTGATATTCTTAGCAATTTCCACTACCTCATTGTCGTAGAAATACAAACCCGGCACCGCATAGTTAGACTTGGGTTGAGTTGGCTTTTCTTCAATGGAAATCGCTTTTTGATTGGCATCAAACTCCACTACCCCGTAGCGCTCTGGGTCCGTGACGTGGTAGGCAAAGACCACTCCGCCGTCTGGATTGGTGTTTTCTTGTAGAGTCTTGTGCAAGCCTGAACCGTAAAAAATATTGTCCCCTAGCACTAGGGCAACTTTATCTTTTCCAATAAACTCCTCTCCTATAATAAAAGCCTGTGCCAAACCATCTGGGCTAGGCTGTACAGCATAGGTAATCTGGCAACCTACATGGGAACCGTCTCCCAACAATTTTTGAAATGCTGCTGAATCTTCGGGAGTGGTAATGATTAAAATTTCACGAATCCCTGCCATCATTAGGACAGACAAGGGGTAATAAATCATCGGCTTATCGTAAACAGGCATGAGTTGCTTACTTACTGCAATCGTCAAGGGATAAAGTCGGGTGCCTGACCCTCCTGCTAAAATGATTCCTTTCATAAAAAAAGATTAAATACAGCCCAAAGCTACCAAGCTTCACAGATTAAAAAAAATCAGAGGAGAAAAAGGAAGTAAGTAGAAATACTTGAAGAATTCAGACTAAAGTCAACTGGAAAGGATAATTTTAACCTCAAATTAAACTCAAAATGAATATTAGATCCCTCCTCTTTTTTTGCCTATCAAGTTTATGTGTTTTTTCGTGTAGTCAACAAGAGATCAAATTTAAACCCAGCACCTTGGAGCAATTCCGTCCCGGCTATCACTTTACTCCTGCAAAAGGTTGGATGAACGATCCCAATGGCTTGATCTACATTGATGGGGAGTACCATCTGTTTTTCCAGTACAACCCAGATAGCACCGTTTGGGGGCCCATGCATTGGGGACATGCAGTTTCCAAAGACTTAATTAACTGGGAGGAACTTCCAATTGCTCTTTTTCCCGATAGTTTGGGAACCATTTTTTCAGGGAGTGCCGTTTACGATGCGGAAAACAGTTCCGAATTGGGGACCAAGGACAACCCTCCCCTAGTAGCGATTTTCACCTACCATAATGCCCTTCAAGAAAAAGCAGGGGCTATTGACTTCCAGACGCAAGGGATAGCCTATTCCGTAGACAAGGGCAAAACTTGGAGCAAATACGAAGCGAATCCCGTACTTCTAAATCCAGGAATTCGGGACTTTAGAGATCCAAAAGTTACGCAGATCACCAAAGCGAATGGAACAAAATCTTGGCTGATGACCTTAGCCGTTAAGGACCGAGTTCAGTTTTACGAGTCTCCCAATTTGAAAAACTGGACACTTTTGGGCGAATTTGGACAGGGCGTGGGTGCTCATGGAGGGGTTTGGGAATGTCCGGATTTGGTTCCCATGAAAGCCCCAGACGGCAGTCAAAAATGGGTGCTTCTTGTAAGTATGAACCCTGGTGGGCCCCAAAAAGGCTCTGCTACCCAATATTTTATTGGAGACTTCAAAGAGGGAGTATTCACTCCAGATGATACCATGATCCGCTGGTTGGATTATGGCCCTGACAATTATGCAGGGGTGACTTGGGCCAACCTTCCTACAGATCAGGATCGAAACCTGTGGATCGGTTGGATGAGTAACTGGGATTATGCACAAGTGGTGCCTACCAAGACCTGGCGCTCTGCAACGACATTACCAAGAGAGATCAGCCTTTTTGATGTGGATGGCACCTTGCTTCTCAAATCAACTC
>CAMCBC010000107.1 GCA_945872775.1 Spirosoma fluviale
ACCAACAAGTACTATGTAGGCTCCACTGACGACTTGCAAAGGAGACTCATCTGGAACCTTCGTGGCCTGAACAACATTTGAGGTTTTAAAAAACCTCGAATGTTTTTAAAACCTTCGAGGTCTCGGAGACCTCAAAGGTTAGACATTGACCACCTATTCTCTTCCACACATCTTCTGCTTGACTCTTAAATAAAACTACCCTATCTTAAAAGTCGTTTGGAAATCCCATCGTATTATGGGAAAGATTACCACATCCATTCCTCCATTTTGATGAAGATCAGGTTTACTACACTCTTTTTGTTAGTCCTTCTTTGCCAGACAGCACAGTCGGCCACTCCTCCGTTTTTTCGGCTGGAGGTTACTACCAATAAGTGGTCCTACGGAAACCGAGATTCTTTTTTGAATGGTATCGTTCAAAAAACAGTACTTGAACAGCTAGATAGTATCTACAAAAAAACACCTGGCTCCTACGAATTTCATTATTCCAAAGAAACCAACTCCCTCAAAGTATTTATTCACTGCTCCTTTGATTTTTACACCGTAGTGAATGGAAAACTAATCAAGGATTATCAATTTCAAAACAGAGGATATACCTGTGGATCCAGCTTATTCCTCAAAGAGGGAAACTATTATCTTGTAGGAGGCAGAGGGTTTTGGACACATCACTTAGACCTCTTTCGATTTGACAGCCAAGCAGGCTCCTGGGAGTTTACTCAAACCAAAAATCAAGCGCTGGATTATTTCCCTCTTGGGGTTTTTCACTCCGAAAAAGGAACCACTGCACTTTTCGGCGAATACAGTAACCCTCGCATTCCAAGATTGGAAAAAGAAACCCAAGGTTTTTTCCTAGACTGGAAACTAAAAACCTGGCTTCCCATCAAGCTTGAAACAGGCGAGTTGAATCTTTCAGAGATCATCACTTCCAATCCGAGTTATTTCTTAGAAACTCAAGATTACGGCTTACTCGTATCCAACACTCAGCTACCAAACTTGGGCTGGATTGTGTGGGTGCTAGTTGAAAAAGCAAGTGGCAAATTATTTTTGTACGAAGGACCAAAAAGTTTGGAGGCCATCAATTCCCCTTATAAAGAGGTGATTGAAAATAAATTCATCTACTTCGAATACAATGACGACAGTAATACCGAGGGGAAGGAACTGACCATAGACCTAGAGGAAGTACGACAAAAATCCAAAGAAATAGGACAAATCACCTATTTAGAAAACCCTATTGAGCCAGAAAATTCGTCCGATAAAATCCTAGTTCCCGGCTTATTCATAGGTATATTCCTCCTTCTAGGAGGAGTAACAGGCTGGTGGTACGTTAATCGCCAAAAAAAGAGCTTGCCCGAGTCCCTAGAAGAAGACGAAAAAGAAGACGAAACCTTGCTAGACAAGTTGTTGGAACACGACGGCAAAAAAATAACCACAGAAGAATTTGACAAGATTTTAGGGATCCATGAAATCACCAATTTTGATTCCAAACGGATCAAACGGGCTAGACTCATCAAAGAAATCAACCTACGCTACGAGGAAAAAAAGGGCATGGGCTTGATTACACGTATAAAAAATCCAGAGGACAAGCGATTTGTGTACTATAAAATTACCTTTTAAGCAGGTTCTCATCCTACATCCATGCGCATTCACCGCCTTTTGCCGATTCTTTTCCTCTTTAGCTGGAGCTGCAGCTGTGCACCCGAAGAACTCGCTGAATTTGCCTTCAATGGAATGGAAGGACTTATAGGAGATGGATTCCTCCCTTCTGAAGAAATTCGCGCCTTAGGGAAATTCGAAGGGGTGAGCGTCAACCTATCCACTTCGAATCAAGAGGGTGTAGAAGAATCCGTCATTTTCCTAAAACTCGAAAATGGGGATCCAAAGATCATGGCCGAGCAGCGGGAACTCCTCGCCCGCAACTGTGCCGAACTGTACCTTCGGGATTTTGAAAAGGCAGCGGATTACGAGAAGATCACCATACAGTTCATCCAAACCGATTCCTACAACCCGCAAAATATTTCACTAGAAGAATACACCTTCGCGACCAAGGATTTTTAAATCTCAAGCGATGGAGTTTTCCTAGATTCGTAGTCCAACCCATTCACTACTCCACGATTCCCATTCTTCATGACTTTTAAAGCCATTTGCTCTGATATAGACGGCACACTCCTCAACTCAGAGCGCTCGCTTTCCCCAAACCTCATCTCCATTGTCTCCTCCATATCTCCAGAGATCCCATTTTTTCTTGCAAGTGCTCGTATGCCGGCAGCCATGCGACACCTTCTTCAAGGCCTGAATCGCCCCAAGGAACCCCTCATCGCCTACAACGGTGCATTGGTTTTGGACGCGGAAGGAAAAGAACTCGAATCCATCCCCATTCCAATCCACTTAGTCGAAGAGATTGTGCTCCTAGCCAATGAACTCACACTTCATTTGAGCCTACTTTATGGAGAGGAATGGCATACCTTGAATGAAGATTATTTTGCGCTCCGCGAAATTGAAAACACAAAAGTTGTCCCGTCTTGGACAGACCCCTTGGTAGTCATTGAACTTTGGAAAGGGAACAACCATGGCGCCCACAAGGTGATGTGCATGGGAGATGCAGCAAAAATCGATGCCCTCTACCAAACCCTTCTCCAAAGGCTGGGGAACCAATTGCACCTCTACCGATCCAAAGACACCTACTTAGAAATTGCGCCGAAACCAATTTCCAAAGCCACCGGCTTGAAAAAAATTCTAGACCAAGGATATGCCATCGAGATGAATGAAGTAGTGGCCTTCGGCGATGGCTACAACGACATCGACCTACTACAACAGGTGGGCTGGGGAGTGGCAGTAGAAAATGCTTTTCCGGAAGTAAAGGCAGTCGCCAATGAGATCACCAAGCACCACAAAGAAGATGGCGTGGCAAGCACCTTGGCCCGAATTTTCCTTGACAAAAAATAAGTATCAAGTAGCTGGTATCAAGTAGCAAGTAGCTAGTATCCTGTCTGCCGACAGGCAGGCAAGTAGCAAGACGAAAAAAGAATTCTAGTCCAAATACTAATCCCTACTTGGTACTTAGTACTTGGTACATTGTACAATACCAAAAGCTTTATCCGCACAGAAAAATTGCGGCTGACCCTTTATTCAATCCCCTTGTCTCGCATTTTGACAAACTCATCGAACCGGCGGTAGATCGCAACGGTAAATCCGAATAGCATTACAATCGTTCCAATCCAAAGCACATTGATGTAGGGCTTCACAATTGCCTTCATGACTACATAGTCTTTCTGGTACTGATTTACCTTGAAGACAAACTTGTTTTGCTCTGGGAGAATGTTTTCCAAGCTGATTTTAATTCCCAATTCAGAATCGATCACAGGAAGTTTACCCACCTGATTGTCCCGAATGATAAAGGTAGGCTCAAGTAATTTTTCAACATCGTAATCCAACACACGGATTTTAGCCTTCACTGCCACATCTCCCTCTTTCAAGGTGTAGCCATCTAACTCTTTCAATACCTCTGCACCATCAAAATAAGCCACAAAGTCGGCCACATGGAATTGCTCTCCCTTGCTGACTTCGTAGGTTTCATCTTCCTTCCACTCTGGATCTGCGAAATCATTCATCGCAGCTACATAGGTGTACAAATCCTTGTTCAGGTAGATTTTGGAATCGGGCGACGAAATCAAGCCTCCCATCCCTTCGTTGAACTGGGACATGGGCGAAAGCGAAAACTGCAAGGCCTCGTTCTGTAGGTAATCAATTTTGAAGTAGTCGTTCTCTTCCAAAACCAACTGTACCGTATCTCCTTTTTTGAAGTAGGCTTTATAATCCTCCAAAGCTATCGCTTCATTCACCTCACCGGTGGAAGCCAAGATTTTGGCTGGCACGTATTCGGGGATTCCCACAGCTTTCTTTTGTCTACCACGGTAGATGACCGTGTAGTCCTTCATCTGAGTAGGTTTGTTGATCCAGAGCAACACGTGTTCTTTGTTCATTTCATCCTCCCAACTGTTGCTGTAGGTCAATCCAGACATATTCATCGAGATTACTTCCGAGTACCCTGAGCTAAACATGATGCCGATCAAAATCATCCCCAAACCAATGTGGGCCAGCGATCCGCCCGCAAGTTTGAAGGTGGATTTTTTAAGCAACTTGATTAAAATGAATGCATTGGCCACTATCGTAAACATTCCCGTCAACACAATGATGATGTATTTCCAGTCGTAAACTTTGGCCAAGACAATCACCAGGGTAGAAAGAATAATCGAAATCACATACGGCGCCACTAAGGATTCGGTCAAGGTCTTTCTGTCGATTTTTTGCCACCAGAAAAACTGACCCACAGAAGTCAATAGCGCCAATACCACGGCAAACCACAATTGAAACTTGGTATAGAAGCCAACCTGATCCGCGGGTGGAGCCATGTTGGAAATCCCTCCAAAGCTTTCCACCAAGGCATTCCAAGCAGGAATGGAGGTAGGCAAAATCACTTGAAAGGACATCAATCCCAGCGTCATTGCTCCCAAGAAAATCCAAAACTCACGGGAATAAACCGACGCTTCGCGTTCGGAAGTAGGCAGGTGTTTCCAAGCACGAACAGCAAGGAAAATAGCCACACCCATAAAAAATAGCAAGTAGATCAAGAGCTGTCCAGAGAGACCCAAATCGGTAAACGAGTGTACCGAAGCATCTCCCAAGACTCCTGAGCGAACCAAGAAGGTCGCATACAACACCAATATAAAACTGAGAATTACCAAGACGATGGAGGTCTTCAAGGCCGTTGCACTTTTCTTAAAGGTAATCATGGTATGAATGGATGCCACCAAAATCAGCCAAGGAACATACACTGCATTCTCCACCGGATCCCAGTTCCAATACCCTCCAAAATTGAGTGTCACATAGGCCCAATAGGCTCCCATGATGATGCCCATCCCCAAGATCATCGCCGAGAAAATAGCCCAAGGCAAGGCTGGACGAATCCATTCTGCATACTTTTTGGTCACTAAGCCACCAATCAAAAAAGCAAAAGGAACCAAGGTGGAGGCATAGCCCAAAAACAAAGTAGGCGGGTGGATGACCATCCAAATATTCTGCAATAAGGGATTGAGGCCAGTACCATCTTCGGGTACAAAGTCTGGATTAAGGTCAAAAATCGGCGCTTGCGTAGCATCCCGAAGTAAAATAAAGGGCGAACTACCAATTTTAAGATCTCCTACCACCACGCCAAGAATCATGGAAACGAGGAAGGCCTGCACCAAGGAAAATACCACCATCACAGGCGCTTCCCAGAATTTATTGGTGTGTACTAGGATCAACCCAAGCACTACATTCCAAAATGCCCAGAGAATAAATGCGCCTTCTTGACCTTCCCAGAAACTGGAAATCATGTAATGCACGGGAAGAGCTTTGGAGCTATGCGAGTAGGCATAAAAATACTCGTAGCGCTGATTGTAGATGATTTCAAACAAAGACACCGCAATCAAGCTGGTGGAAAGCGCATGGATGTAAAAACTTACCCGGCTAAATCTTCGCCAGCTGTCCTTCTCCAGTTCGTTGGCCTTGAAGTATTGGCTATAGGCAAATGCGGTCACCAAGGCACTCACAAAAGCCACCAAGGTAGTCAGGTGACCAAAATTGCCCACAAAGGTATTTATCATACGATTTTACTTGGAATAGAATTTACCATCAGATGCCCGCAGCTTGAACGTCTGTTTCTTGGTACTTGGAAGGACACTTCATGAGGATCTTGTCTGCCACAAAGATTTCTTGATCTCGGTAGCTACCAATGACCACCACTTGCTCAGATCGATGGAAATCAGCCGGCACGGGCTGATTGTAAAATACTTTTTGAGTGGTGCCCTCGTTGTCCACCAACATAAAGGTGAAGGAGGTCTTATCTTCTCTGACTTCAATCCCTTCCACCTGCCCTGCAGCATCTTTCTGTAGCTTGCCCACCACGTGGATGGCCTTGTCCTCACCATCTTTCTTCATCTCAAGTGCGGTATCAAAGCTCTCGTAGCTGCTCGCATCACCAATTGAGGTGAGGATGATCGCAATCGCTACAGCAATAATTCCCAAGGCAATTAAATGTCCCTTCTTCATGTCCTATCCCTAATTAATTGGTTCTACTTTTTTCCAACTTGGAAACCCTCCGGTCTGTTTGAATCACATAGGCCAGCAAGCCTATAAAAATCAACACAATCACCCCCACCAACACATATATTTTACCTTCACTTCGCATGAGGTCTGCCATTTCTACCTTGTTATTGCTGTAATCAGCAGCAGTAACCGCAATTTTTTCCTGGGCCTGAACTGCCACAAGAGACATACTCATCAAAAGAGATAGCACAAATTTTTTCATCGATCAATCGTTAATACGGTTTTCCTCCACTTCTCGCTCTAGCCTACGGATACGAACACGAACAGTTGCAATCCAAGTTCCCAAAAGTGTCCAAGCTACAATGGCAGGGTAAAATACAAGTCGGAGTTTGGAGTCCAAATCGTAGGCATTGAAGCCAGGATTTCCCCCATTTCCTGGGTGAAGGCTATCGGTAAGACGTGGCAATACAAAGATCAAGGGGATAAATGCAGCAAAGGCAAAAAGATTGTACACCGCAGCAATTCTTCCACGCTGCTGTGCATCCGAAAGGCTGCCTCTCAAAACTAAATAGGCAAAGTACATGAGCAATCCAATCGCAGAAGCATTCTGCTTGGGATCGCCACTCCAATAATCTCCCCAGGTAAATTTGGCCCAAAGCATGCCCGTGACGATTCCTAATACCCCAAATAAAATGGCTGCATTGGTAAACTCCAAGGCGATGTCGTCGTACTTCAACTCATTGCTTATCAGATACTTGACACTATTCCAAGCTGCCACGAGGAGCATCAATATCATTCCAAACCACATGGTCACATGAAAATGAAGTGCACGGATGGTCTCATTCAAGATGGGAAGCCGCGGAACTTCCAGCAGCAGCCCGCCAATGAGCGTGTACATCAATAGCCCTACAGTAAGAAATTTCCACCAAGATTGGCGCATAGCAAAGGGTTAGAATTTTCCCTACAAAAATAAGAGATATGTTCTTGAATCCCCTTCTTTTTCCAAGAAAAGGAAGCAGTAAACTCGCAATAAAAACAGAATTCTTGACCCATTAATTTTGAATGGCATTGGCCAATCCTGTCTGCTTTCCCAATTTCAATCCCTACCTTTGTGGCGTGGAACTTCAGAAAAAAGACATCCGGAAATTAAGTTTGCCCGAACTGGAAGAATTCTTTCTCGAGCAGGGCGAAAAAAAGTTCCGAGCCAAGCAAGTGTACGAATGGCTTTGGAGTAAGTCGCTGAAGAATTTTGACGAGATGAGCAACATCTCACTTCCCACTCGGGAACTGCTCAAAACCCACTTTACCATCAACCACATCCGTGTGGATCTGATGCAGCACAGCAGTGACGGCACCATCAAAAATGCAGTCAAACTCTTTGATGATAAAATCGTCGAATCTGTGCTTATCCCTACAACCAAAAGGATCACCGCCTGCATTTCCTCGCAAGTGGGATGCAGTTTGGATTGCAATTTTTGCGCAACTGCTCGATTGAAGCGCATGCGGAATCTCAATTCAGATGAAATCTATGACCAGGTGGTTGCTATCAAAGAAGAGGCGGAGACTTATTTTCAGCGGCCTTTGACCAACATCGTCTTTATGGGCATGGGCGAGCCCCTACTCAACTACGCCAATGTCATCGGGGCGATCGATAAAATCACCTCCGCGGATGGGTTGGGCATGGCTCCCCGTCGAATCACCCTCTCCACAGTGGGGATTCCAAAGATGATTCGCAAAATGGCGGAGGATGAGGTCAAATTCAACCTGGCCATCTCCCTCCACTCCGCCATCAACGAGACCCGTACCCGCCTTATGCCGATCAACGAGGTGAACCCGCTGGAAGATCTGGCCGACGCCTTATCCTTTTGGTACAGCCGCACCAAGCGAAAAGTTACCTACGAATACGTGATCTGGGAAGGAATCAACGACGACGAGCGGCATGCCAAGGCCCTTGCCAAATTTTGCAAAATCATCCCTTCCAAGGTGAATCTCATTCAATACAACCCCATCGATGAGGGGGAATTCAGACAGGCCTCCCAAGAAGCCGTGGACCTATATATCCGCGTACTGGAAGGACAGGGGATTATTGCCAAGGTGCGCAAGTCCAGAGGACAGGACATCGATGCCGCCTGTGGACAGCTTGCCAACAAGAATGAAGTAGCTCAACTTCAGCCTTCGGAAAATAATAGTCCGACGGAACAACCCTAAGACCTACTAATCGGTTAAAGCTTCTAACACCACATACTTTTTTCTATGAAATACATCCTTTCCCCACTTTTTTTTCTTGCCTTACTCATTTTTTCAATTCCAACTTTAGCCCAAGAAGGACTACCCAAACAAATTCAAGACTACTTCAAGAGCTATCAGGATGAATTTCCAGTTGAAAAGGCCTACCTCCACCTGGATAAATTTACCTACACGCTTGGAGATGACCTTTGGTTTTCGGCTTATGTCGTTGCAGGCGGTGAGCAGCTCCCTTCTCCACTCAGCAAAACACTCTACGTAGACTTGTTTGATGGGGATGGCCTTCGCGTCGCTCAAAAAGTTATTTACTTGGAAAATGGCCGAGGAACTGGAGATTTTAACTTTCCCAGCTTTGGAAAGACGGGTACTTACCAACTCAAAGCCTACACCACTTGGATGCGTAATTTTGGAGAAGACTACTTTTTCACGCAGCAAGTGCAAGTAGTAGACGGCCTAGGCGGTACTTTTTTACCTAAAGTAGAAGTGCTCGACATTCGATTAGAAAATGAAAAGGTTCGGTACAAACTGTCCCTTCTAGGGGTCAATGCAGCCGGTGAACCCTTAAGCAATCAACCCATCAAGTTGCAGGCCATCGCTGGCGAGGATGAACTCTTCAGTCAAACCCTTCAACTGAATGCCCAAGGCATAACGGAATTTGGTTTTTCCATCCCCAATTCCCCTCATCCCTCCCAACACCTAGCCCTTTCTTTTGAAGAAAGCAAAGGCTACACCATCATTCAAAAAGT
>CAMCBC010000108.1 GCA_945872775.1 Spirosoma fluviale
TAGGCAATGCCTCCCAATTTGGTTAGGAGAGCTGCAAGATTAGGTCGACCATTTTGACCGCTGAACCCCATTTCGGCATGGTCTTGAATGGGAGTAGTTACTTGAGCTTCTAGAGTGGCGGCACGTTCATCCCAAAAGAATTTGGCTTCAGTTGCAAACCGGGTGTTGATCAAGCGCATGGAGTGTCGCATAGCCAAACCTCCTTGAACTCCAGGACTTGCCAAGGTGGTGTCGCTGAAGGCAAACGCTTGCTTGTGGCAGCTGGCGCAGGATACGCTGTTGTCTATACTTAGATTTTTGTCGTAAAAAAGTACCCTTCCTAATGTGGCTTTTTCATCCGTGATGGGATTGTTGCCAGTGTTGTCCTTCCGAATATAGTTCGGGACAGCCTGGTTGGCATAGTTTGGTAAGGCATTGGGATTAATTTTGGTCCCAAACGTCTCCAATATCGCTTGATTTGCAACAGGAGTTACGTTTTCAGTTTCAGTTTCAGATTCACAAGAGGCCAACACCCCAAGAAGTCCTAGACAATACAGAAGGGCGATTTTTTTCATAGGGAGCTAGGCTAGAATGTGGAAGATTGATTTATGTCTTAGACTTGGGTGGAGCGAGTAAGTTTAACGCTTTTCCTAGAGATCCCCCTGTTATATTTTCTGAATGGAGTAGTTAAGCTCTCCTTCTGCATTTAATTTTTGAAAAGTCAACGATGTTACTCCCCCTTGGAAGGGGGGGGCGCATTATTGCGGGGGGATTTTGTGAAAAATAAATACGAAGGCGTTCTAAAAGTCTGCGCCTCTGCCAGTAATTTCCAACTTCAATTTTTAACCACTCATGAAATTGCGAACCATCACATCAAAAAAATAACTAGTTTAGTCCAAACTACATTCCTATGAGCTCTTTTAAATCTTTCCTCCTCGCTGCTGCGGTTCTTCTACTTTCTTTTACTGCTCAGGCTCAAACCCCTCAATTTCCAATTGTCAAAGGATTTGGTGGTATCTATGAAATCCCTGATGCCACCGAACGGCCAGATGGAACCTTAGAATACAAGATTTTGGTGGACCTGACCTCCCCTTCAGAAGACCCCAAACAGATCTCCCGGTTTGTGGACAACGTAGCCCGTATGATGAATTTGCACGGTTTAGCAGGAGTTACCCAAGACCGAATCAAGGTGAAGGTAGTGCTGCATGGAGGAGGAATTTTCACCTTGCTCAACGATGAAAATCACAAGAAAAAATACGAGGTAGACAATCCTAATTTAGCAGTCTTTGAAGCCTTGGAAAAATCGGGTGCTGAAATACTAGTTTGTGGGCAGTCGCTGATCGCAAGAAACCTCAAGACCGCCGATCTCTGGCCTGGCGTAAGCGTTGCGCACTCTGCGCTGACCACGATCACCACCTATTCCATGAAGGGGTATACTGTCTTGAAGTTCTAACCACTGGACATGTCTGGATTTTTGGATTTTTTTTAGGAATTGGGCTTTTTCAAATCAGGAAATCTTTTGAAAAAATGTACCTTTATTCCTTCCTATAAACCCATCCTCTTTTTCCATGAGTGACGCTATCAAACACGAATGTGGAATAGCCCTAATCCGGCTCAGAAAACCTGTTCAGTACTACATCGACACCTATGGAACGGCTGCATTTGCAGCAAATCGACTCTACGTGTTGATGCAGAAGCAGCTCAATAGAGGACAAGATGGCGCTGGGGTAGCCAACATCAAAATTGGCACCAAGCCAGGCACCCGCTACATCAGTAGATACCGCTCCATAGAGCCTTCTGCAGTCAACGATATTTTTGATAAAATCACCAATAAGTTCAAAAAAGCCAAGAAGCTAGGGGGTAAGAAAGCACTCAACGATGGAGAATGGCTTAAAGAAAATATGGCTTTCTCTGGGGAGGTTTGGCTAGGACACCTGCGCTACGGAACGCACGGAGAAAACAGTATTGAAACCTGCCATCCATTTCTGAAGCAGAACAATTGGAGAAGCCGCAACCTGGTGATGGCCGGCAATTTTAACATGACCAACAACGAGGAGCTTTTTGGAAGGCTCGTGGAGTTGGGGCAGCACCCGAAAGAAAAGACCGACACGGTCACTGTGATGGAAAAAATCGGACACTTTTTGGACGAGGAAAACCAGCGCATTTTTGATAGCTACAAAGGCCAACATAGTAATGAGGAGCTAACACACATCATCGAAGACGAGCTAGATGTGGCTCGAATACTCCGTAGATCATGTCGTGACTTTGACGGAGGTTATGCCATGGCAGGAATGATTGGCAATGGTTCTGCCTTTGTGGTTCGAGATCCCTCTGGCATCCGACCTGCATTTTACTATGCCGACGACGAGGTGATTGTGGTGGCATCCGAAAAGCCTGCCATCAAGTCGGCTTTCAACATTGACTTCAAGGCCATAAAAGAAATTAAGCCGGGTCATGCGATCGTGATCAACAAGGACGGTTCCTACGCCGAAGAAGAGATTTTACCTGCCCGCGAGAAAAAATCCTGTTCCTTTGAGCGGATCTATTTTTCCAGAGGAACGGACCCAGGGATTTACCAGGAACGTAAAAATCTAGGCAAGGCGCTGATCCCACAGATCTTGAAAGCCATTGATTTTGATTTGAAAAACACGGTGTTCTCCTACATCCCAAATACCGCTGAAACGGCCTTTTTGGGCATGATTGAGGGACTCGATGAGTACCTAGTGGCCAAGCGGAAAGAAGTACTCCTCGATGGGAAGCCGCATGTAGGCGACTTGGAAGAGTTGCTGAGCTTCCGACCTCGAGTGGAAAAATTGGTGAGTAAGGATGTGAAACTACGCACTTTTATCGCTAGCGATGCTGATCGGGATTCCATGGTGGCTAGTGTCTACGATACCACCTACGAGGTGATTCGACCTGGAATTGATACGCTGGTAGTCATTGACGACAGCATTGTACGGGGTACTACCTTGGAAAAAAGCATCCTCACTACCCTTGATCGCTTGAATGCCAAGCGAATTGTGATTGTATCCTCTGCTCCGCAAATTCGCTATCCTGACTGCTATGGTATCGACATGTCACGGATGAAGGAGTTTGTGGCCTTTCGAGCGGCCATCGAGCTGCTCAAGGACCGCCGGATGGAATCCGTTCTCGATCAAGTATATGCACAATGTAAGTCACAGCCAGATAACGGAAAAAACTTTGTTAAGCAGGTGTATGCTTCTTTTACGGAAGAGGAAATTTCCGATAAGGTGGCACAAATTGTAACCGCCTCAGACATCAAAGCAGAAGTAAAGGTGATCTTTCAAACGGTCGATAACCTGCATCGCTGCATCCCTGAGCACATAGGAGACTGGTACTTTACCGGAGACTATCCTACCACGGGAGGTACCCGTGTAGTCAACAAAGCCTTTGTCAACTACATGGAAGGAAAGACAGTTCGAGCGTATTGAGATTGGACTAATTTCAAGGAGTTGATTTAGTGGAGTTCATTGCATTTAGTATTAGTAAAGTAGTCTCCACTTCTGTTTTTTGGTTTAAGCAAAGTTAATTACCCTCATTACCTATGATCAACGTTTCCCTTCTCAAGCAAATTTGTGAAATCCCAGGACCCCCTGGTTTTGAAAAGCCTGTTCGTGACCTAGTCATCTCTCTGGTGAAACCCCATGTGGATGAGCTGCACATCGATAACATTGGCAATGTCATTGCTCTCAAAAAGGGTGTTCGCAATCCTGATGGCAAGCGCGTCATGCTGGCCGCACACATGGATGAGATTGGGTTTATTGTTTCCCATATCGATGAACAAGGTTTCTTGCGCTTCAATACACTCGGAGGATTTGATCCGAAAACACTCACTGCTCAGCGCGTGATCGTACATGGTAAAAAAGACCTCATCGGCGTGATGGGCAGCAAGCCCATCCACGTGATGACGCCTGAAGAGAAAACTAAACTTCCAAAGACCACTGATTTTTTTATCGACCTAGGCATGCCCAAGGAGGAAGTAGAGAAGTACATCACCATAGGCGATCCCGTCACTCGGGATCGTGAACTAATCGAAATGGGCGACTGTGTCAACTGCAAGTCTATTGACAATCGCGTGGCGGTATTCATCGTGATTGAGGCGCTGAAGCAACTTAAAAACCCAGCCTACGATGTGTATGCCACCTTTACCGTGCAGGAAGAAGTAGGCATTCGCGGAGCCAATGTGGCAGCGCACAGCATCAACCCGGATTTTGGAATTGCCCTGGATACCACCATTGCTTTTGATGTGCCTGGTGCTGCTCCTCACGAGAAGGTAACCGAACTGGGAAAGGGAACGGCCATCAAAATCATGGATGCGATGACGATCTGCGATTACCGTATGGTGGCCTTTATGAAACATATAGCCACGAAAGAGTCCATCTCTTGGCAGCCGGAACTATTGACTGCTGGAGGAACAGATACCGCTGGCGTTCAGCGCATGGGCAAGCAAGGAGCCATTGCAGGAGCAATTTCCATTCCGACGCGCCACCTGCATCAGGTGATTGAAATGGCACACAAAAGCGATATTGCTGACTCCATCGCCTTGTTGGTAGCCTGCCTCGAGCAATTGGATACCCACGATTGGAGCCATTGAGTACCGAGAAGGGAGAACCTTCTTGGAATAAGGAAATGACTTAATCAAATTGAACGACTCATGCCCATCCTCTCCTTCATCCTTTATTTCTTGACTCTCGGGATTGCTAGTTTAGGGTTCCATAAAGAGGAGCCAATTCAAGCCACTAGCGACTGGCAAGTGCTTTTCAATGGCAAGGATCTGAAAGGCTGGACCCCTAAGATCCACCACCACGAAGTAGGGGATAACTATGCGAACACCTTTCGAGTACAGGATGGGGCCATAGCGGTCAATTACGACGGTTATGGGGAATTTGAAGACCGCTTTGGGCACCTCTTCTACGAAAAGCCTTTTTCGAGTTTTCACTTGGTTTGGGAATACCGATTCACGGATCAATTTGTACCAAGTGCACCCAGTTATACCTACCGCAACTCAGGAGTAATGTTTCACTCTCAAGCACCTGAAACCATCCTAAAGGAGCAGGATTGGCCGATCTCTGTCGAATACCAGATGCTGGCCCGAGAAAAAGAAGGAGAAGCTCGTCCGACCGGAAACATGTGTTCCCCAGGTACAGATATCGTTTACCAAGGAAAGATTGACCCCCGACATTGCATCGATTCCTCTTCCCCAACCTTCGCTTGGGATACCTGGGTGAAAGCGGAATTGATTGTTTTTGGAGACTCTATTGTTCACCATTTGGTGAATGGCGATACGGTATTGACCTATTCCTTTCCACAGGTCGGTGGAGGGGTAGCCAATCGCTACGACCCAAAGCTAAAAGAAGATGGAAAACCCCTGCGTTCTGGCTACATTGGACTGCAAAGTGAGGGGCAGGGGGTACTTTTTAGAGCTTTAAAAATCCGAGAACTCAAGTAATCTTCCTGCTCCAAGCACTTCTTGAAGCAGGAAGTATGAACTCTTATCCCAATTGCGCCAAACTTGCTTCCAAAGCCTTGATTTTCGCTTCGGCATCTGTTTGCTTCTTGCGTTCCATGTCCAACACCTGGGCAGGAGCACCTGCTACAAATCGCTCGTTACTTAATTTTTTGAGCACTCCAGCCAAAAAGCCTTGGGTGTACTCCAATTCTTTGAGTAGGTTGGCTTTTTCAGCTTCCACATCGATGCTGCCTCCCATGGGAACAAAGCATTCGTCGCCTTTAATGACAAAACTCATTGCCTGTTCTACCTGCTCTCCAAATTGAAGGGAAGAGAGGTTGGCAAGCTTGACCAAAACGGATTCAAACTGGGTGTATACCCCAGGGTTTTGGGTTCGGATGCTGAGTGCCAGTGGTTCTTTAGGAGACATACCCTTGGAAGCACGCAAGTTTCTGATTTGCGACACCACTTCAAACACCTGAGCGGCATCTGCTGTGATTTGCGAATCAAAAGGCTTGGATTCCGGCCAGGAAGCAAGAATCAAAGACTCTTCCACGGTGCGCTCCTTGATTTGATGCCAAAGTTCCTCGGAGATAAATGGCATAAAGGGATGAAGGAGCTTCAATATATCTTCAAACAAGCTTAAGGTCTTGTCATAAGTTACTTGGTCGATAGGCTGCTGATAGGCAGGCTTGATCATTTCGAGGTACCAGGCGCAGAAGTCGTCCCATACCAACTTGTAGGTGGCCATCAGGGCATCTGAAATTCGGAATTTATCAAAATGCTCGTTGATTTCACTCAAACTTTGCTGAAATCGCTGCTCAAACCATTCGATACTGGAGGCATTTGCCGAGCCATCCAGGTTGGGATCAATTTCCCAGCCTTTGACTAAGCGGAAGGCGTTCCAGATTTTGTTTGCAAAATTTCGTCCTTGCTCCACCAACTTGTCGTCGTAAGGAAGGTCATTTCCCGCAGGGGAAGAGAAGAGCATGCCTGTGCGAACTCCATCCGCACCATACTGCGCGATGAGATCGAGCGGATCTGGGGAGTTGCCGAGCGACTTGGACATCTTTCGACCGAGCTTGTCACGGACGATACCGGTGAGGTACACGTTTTTGAAAGGCTTCTCGCCCATGTATTCGTAGCCAGCAATGACCATGCGCGCCACCCAGAAAAATAAAATTTCCGGTGCCGTCACCAAGTCGTTGGGGGGGTAGTAGTAGCTGAGTTCTTTGTTGGGCTTGCCTGTAGTAAACACTTCCGTATCAAATACAGAAATAGGCCAGAGCCAAGAGCTAAACCAGGTATCGAGCACGTCCTCGTCCTGACGGAGATCTGCTAGACTGTATTGGGTGCCGAACTGGGTATTTGCTAGTGCCAAGGCCTCTTCGGCGGTTTTGGCAACTACATATTCTCCATTGGGGAGGTAATAGGCGGGTATGCGGTGTCCCCACCAAAGTTGACGGGAAATGCACCAGTCGCGGACATTCTCCATCCATACCCGGTACATGTTTTTGAATTTAGGTGGATGGAGTTGGATGACATCGTCCATGACTGACTTGAAGGCAGGCTGGGTGATTTCGTCCATTTTGAGGAACCATTGCATCGAAAGCTTGGGCTCGATCACCGCATCACTGCGTTCGGAGTGACCGACATTTGAGCGGTACTCGTCGACTTTTTGTAGGTGGCCTGCCTCTTCCAGTAGCTTGCCAATTTTCTTTCTAGCTACAAAGCGATCTTCTCCTACCAGGAGCTGTGCTTTGGCATTGAGGGTACCGTCGTCGTTGAGGATATCGATGACCTCTAGCTTGTGCTTGAGGCTAAGTTCGTAGTCGTTGAGGTCATGTGCAGGAGTCACCTTGAGGCATCCTGTACCAAACTCCATGTCTACATAGCTGTCCTCAATAATCGGAATGCTTCGGTTGATCAGCGGGATAATGGCCCGCTTCCCCTTCAGGTGGGTAAATCTCTTGTCGTCTGGATTGATGCAAATCGCCACATCGGCCATGATGGTTTCTGGGCGGGTTGTGGCAATGGTTAGGAATTCAGTGGGGCTGCCTTCGATGGCATAGTTGATGTAGAACAACTTCGAGGCCACTTCCTTCATGATCACCTCGTCGTCGGAAAGGGCGGTTTGACCTTTGGGATCCCAGTTGACCATGCGGATACCGCGGTAGATCTTGCCTTTCTTATGCAGATCTACAAATACCGAAAGCACGGCATTGCTTAGCCCTGGATCCATGGTGAAGGCGGTTCGATCCCAATCACAGGAAGCCCCCAATTTTTTCAATTGCTCGAGGATAATTCCTCCGTATTTTTCTTTCCAGTCCCAGGCATGGGTCAAGAATTCTTCTCGGGTAAGGTCTTTTTTATCGATGCCTTGTTCCTTGAGGAGTTGCACTACCTTGGTTTCGGTAGCGATAGAGGCATGATCTGTACCAGGTACCCAGCAAGCGTTTTTTCCTTGCATTCGGGCGCGTCGGATGAGGACGTCTTGTATGGTATTGTTGAGCATGTGCCCCATGTGGAGCACGCCGGTGACGTTAGGAGGAGGGATGACGATGGTGTAGGGCTCCTTGTTTGGATCTACGCTGGAGGAAAACAACTTGTGTTCCATCCAGTACGCATACCATTTGGCCTCGGCAGCTGCCGGTTCGTATTTGCTGGCAATAGACATAGGTACTTGTTTCTTGGAGCTGCAAAAATAGCAGAAAAAAAAGTGGGGGAAGGAGGGTGGAGGAAAAAAGGGGGACTTTCCCTTCCCTGTGAAATAAAAAAAGCCGGGAAATAGCCCGGCCTTTTTTACAAGTGATTGCCTTATTTTTTCACAATAGGCAACACAATTTTACTTTGGAATTTGCCACCATGGTGAATAGAGTTGTTGGCTACAATCCCTTTGGTTTCGTCGAAGGTATTGCCTCCTGTATTCATGTTGCGATCAAAGCGCGGGAAGTTCGAACTACTCACCTCGATGCGGATGCGGTGTCCTTTTTCAAAGTAATTGGAAGTACTCATTGGGGTCAATTGGATTTCATAGACCTGCCCTTTTTCCATCCAAACTTCCTTTTCATACCCCTCTCGGTAGCGTACCCGTTGGATGGTTTCGTCTAGATTATAGGCGGTACCGTCTGGATATACATCGATCAACTTGATCGTCACGTCGGTATCTTTGACATCCGAAGAGAGGTACAGGACGCTTTCAATAAATCCAGAAACTTCCAAGCCAGCCTCCAAGGGATCCGTAGTGTAGACCAAAATATCGTCTCTGAGTTCCATCTCCTGCTGGTCCATGGCCCCTCCTTGTACGGCATTACCAGTACAGCAGACATTGCCACCATTCGAAGTCACAGGGTTCATGGGGTCGTAGCGGAAGCTGTCTTTCGCATCTGCCTTTGGAGCTTTGCTCACTAGCTTTCCATCGCCATTTCGGGTATTGGCTGATCCTTTGGAATCTAAGAAGAAGGGGGTCATCACGGCTTCTTTGGGTGGCCAGACGTCAGAAGATTGCCATACATTTTTGCCCATTGTGAAGTAGGTGACCTTGGGAAGCTTAGCGATAAGGTCGTTATCCTTCCCATATAGCCAGCGATCAAACCATGCGGTGATCAC
>CAMCBC010000109.1 GCA_945872775.1 Spirosoma fluviale
TGTCAAGGGGGAATCACATCAATGCACCTTTTAAAAAATTAATTATGAAATAGGGCCTTTGAGTAAAAAGTATCAGTTTGGAGACCAGGTGGTGCGAATCCCCCTTGCTAAGGGGGAATCACATCACTGTATCCTTTAAACATTAATTAAGAAATAAAATTTTTGAGTTAAAGGCATCAGTTTGGAGACCAGGTGGTGCGAATCCCCCTTACAAGGGGGCAGGGGGGATTAATTGAAAAGACCAAGATTTTCATGTATCTTATTGTTCTAACCCTTTCACTTTTTAATCTATTTTCATGCATTACCTACCCTATAATAGAACCCTCAAGGAATTCTCAAGAGACCTTCGAAGCCATTCCACGCTATCAGAAATTTTACTTTGGCAAAAACTAAGGGCAAGTCAATTCCGGGGATATGCTTTCAATAGACAAAAGCCGCTGGGGAATTACATAGTTGACTTTTATTGTCGAAAGCTTGATCTGGTGATTGAAATAGATGGTAATTCCCATGCCTATGAAGAGGCTGTTCTGGAGGATGAGGAAAGACAGCGGGTTTTGGAGCATCTCGGAGTATATTTTCTTCGATTTCCAGATGTAGAAGTAAAGCGTTCTATGGCGAGTGTATTGAATGAGATAGGGTTTTTTATGGATGATTTTGAGGAAAAATCAAGAGGAGTGAAATCCCCCTAACCCCCTTGTCAAGGGGGAATCACATCAATGCACCTTTTAAAAAATTAATTATGAAATAGGGCCTTTGAGTAAAAAGTATCAGTTTGGAGACCAGGTGGTGCAACTCCCTCCCGATAGTCATCGGGACAGGCACTTACAAGGGGGTATGCCTGTCCCGCAGAATTGCGGGAGGGGGATTTTCACAAATTTATCCTCGAGGATTGCCATTCAGTTAGTAACTTCACCCCATGCGTTGGTCGATTGATTTTCCCATTCCTGCTTCCCCTTTTCCCATCAGCCACTCCTCCAAAGTGGTCAGCCTCGGCTCCTGCTTTGCGCAAACTATCGGCAAAAAGATGGAAGCGGCAAAATTTGAGGTGCTCATCAATCCCTTTGGTACGCTTTTTCATCCGCTCAATTTGGCCGAACTCCTCCAACTAGCCATTCCTGCCGCACCCATGTACCCAGCGGGAGTAGTGGAGCGCGAAGGTGTTTTTGTGCATTACAAGGCCCATTCTGATGTGAAAGGTGCCACGGTAACTGAATTAGAAGAAAACTATACCCAGCAGCTAGTACTCCTGCATCATTCCCTGAAGAAGGCATCCCACTTGGTACTCACTTTAGGTACCGCCTGGCTCTACAGCCATCGGGAATTAGGGAAAGTGGCCAATTGTCACAAACAACCCGCAGTCCTCTTTGAAAAAAAGCTTTCTAGCCTGGAAGAATTGGAAACTGGACTACGACCGGTCTTGAGGATGCTAACTCAGATGCATCCTAACCTTAAAGTTGTCCTGACCCTCAGCCCTGTTCGCCACACGAAAGAGGGGATCGCTGAAAACCAGTTAAGCAAAAGCTTGCTGCGCGTGCTCTGTGCCCAGCTAGAGCAACAGCTGGAGGCAGTCACCTACTTTCCCGCTTATGAAATCCTAGTGGATGAGCTTCGCGATTACCGCTTTTACAAATCGGACCTGGTACACCCTTCAGAGGAAGCGGAAAACTATATCTGGGAAAAGTGGCAGCAGTTTAGTTTCAGCCCAGAAACCCAGCAAAAGGTAGCCGAAATTCAAAAAACACAACTCGAACTGGCCCACCGTTCCTTCAATCCCGATTCTGAAGCGCATCGAAAGTTTCTCCAAAATTTACTAGGCAAACTGGAAAGACTCCACGGGGAATTTGATTTTTCCGAGGAAATACTAGACGTGAAATCCAGACTGGAACACTAGGTCCGCTACCCCAACTCGAAATTCTCCATGTCCGCCAACCGACTCTTTCATTCCCAAAGTCCCTACCTGCTGCAGCATGCCCACAATCCCGTAGATTGGTACCCCTGGGGTCCAGACGCATTGAACCGTGCCACAGCAGAAAATAAACCCATCCTAGTTTCCATTGGCTACTCGGCTTGCCACTGGTGTCACGTGATGGAACGGGAAAGTTTTGAAGATGCCGCCACTGCGGCACTGATGAACGAGCACTTTGTCTGCATCAAAATTGATCGGGAGGAGCGTCCCGACCTAGACAACATTTACATGGATGCCGTGCAGGCCATGGGACTTCAAGGAGGGTGGCCCCTCAACGTCTTTTTGATGCCCAACCAGAAGCCTTTCTATGGAGGTACCTATTTCCCCAACAGCAAGTGGAAGCAGCTCTTAGGCAGCATTGCCGATGCCTACGCCGTCCATGCGGATCAGTTGGCAGAAAGTGCCGAGGGGTTTGGGCGGAGTCTCAACCGCAAAGAAACGGACAAATACGGCATTCAAGCCGAAGAAGGGGATTTGGACCCAGACGAATTGGTGGAGGTCGTCACCAAGCTATCCGCCCAGTTTGATCCGGAATGGGGAGGGATGAACCGTGTTCCTAAGTTTCCCATGCCTGCCATCTGGCACTTTGTTCTCGATTATGCGCTCCTCGCTTCACGAGCCGACCTGCAAAAAGCTGTATTTTTTACCCTCCAAAAAATGGGGATGGGAGGGATCTACGATCACCTTCGCGGAGGATTTGCCCGCTACTCCGTCGATGGCGAATGGTTTGCCCCCCACTTTGAAAAGATGGGCTACGACAACGGGCAGCTGCTCGAGCTTTACGCCAAAGCCTTTCAGGTAAGTAAGGATCCCTTTTACATGGAAAAAGTACGTGAAACCAAAGATTGGCTCCTAGCCGAGATGATGCAAGAGGAAGGCGGCTTTCACGCCGCCCAAGATGCGGACAGCGAAGGGGTAGAAGGGAAGTTTTATACCTGGACTGCCGCCGAGCTGCAGGAACTCCTCGGGGCGGATTTTGTCTGGTTCAGCAGTTTGTATTCCATCACCCCCGAAGGCAACTGGGAGGAAGGGGTCAATATCCTTTTTCAAGTCGAGTCCTACGAGCAAGTGGCCAAGAAGCAGGGTATTCCCCTCGAAGATTTTCTCCAAAAGCTCGCAATTGTTAAAAAGATCTTGCTTCAGCACCGCAACCAACGGATCTATCCAGGCAAGGACGATAAAGTCCTGGCGGGCTGGAATGGATTATTGGATGCCGGTTTGATTCAAGCCTACTTCGCCTCTGGAGAGGAGGAGTATTTGGAGCTTGCCCTGCGCAACCTAGATTTTGTGCAAGTCAAACTCTTTCAAGCTGGGACCTTGTACCGCAGCTACAAAAATGGACAGGCCTACACCCCCGCTTTCTTGGAGGATTATGCAGCCCTGATTCGAGCCTCTTTGATGGCCTTTTCGGCAAGTGGATTGTCTCGACACCTCCGCTTTGCGCAAACGCTAGCAGAGGTGGTTTTGGCACGCTTTTACGATGTAGAGGATGGTTATTTTTACTTCAGTGACCCAACTGCGGAAAAATTGATCGCCAACAAAAAAGAACTCTTTGACAACGTCATTCCTGCTTCCAACTCCATCCTTGCACGCAGCTTACACCAACTTTCCCTACTTACCTACCAGGAGAATTATGGGAAAATTGCAGCGCGCATGCTGGGTGGGATGAAGGAACTGGTGCTGAAAGAACCTGGCTTTTTGTGCAATTGGGCCAACTTTTACCTGGAGAGCCTCGTGCCTACCGCAGGGATCGCCATTGTGGGCAGAGGAGCAAAAGAAAAAGCTCTGGCGCTGTTGGCAAATTACCTGCCCAATGCTGTAGTTGCTTGGTCCGAATCTCCGACAGCTAGCGTCCCTCTTCTGGAAGGAAAACTGGGGGATGCCGAAGGAAATGCCTTAATTTACGTATGTGTAAATCGCAGTTGCCGCAGACCAGTGGCTACCGTAGAGGAAGCACGTGCATTGGTACCTCAGTTGAACTAATTTGGTGGACACGCTATTTCCGGACTATACTTTTTCAGAGACTGAAGGCGAATCTCAATTCGTCGATATCATCTTGCCGGTACCCATTCCCCGAATGTTTACCTACAAGGTACCCAAACCGCTTCAGCCCCTACTGCAGATTGGCTGTCGGGTTTTAGTGCAGTTTGGAAAGAAAAAAGTGCTCACTGGCATCATTGGCCGGGTACACCAGAGTCCACCGCAGGCCTATGAGGCCAAGCCTGTGTTAGACCTTCTCGAGGAGCAGCCTAGCGTCAATCCCTTGCAAATCCGATTTTGGGTGTGGATGGCTTCCTACTACTGTTGCCACATCGGAGAGGTAATGGGCGCTGCCCTCCCTTCTGGTTTACGGCTTTCCTCCGAAAGTAAAATCCAACTCCATCCCGAGTTTGACCTGGAGAATTCTTCCTATCCCTTGGATGTCCGTGAGGAGAAAATATTGGAGGCTTTGGCCACCAAAGACGAACTCAGCTACGAAGACTGCGAACAGCTTCTCGGCGTAAAAGCCATTCATCCCATACTCAAGAGTTTGGTAGCCAAGGAGGCCATCCTGATTTTTGAAAAAGTTCAAGAAAAATACAGCCCCAAGATTGAGACCCGATTGCGCTTGAATGCAAGCTACCTAGCACCGGGAGCATTGGAGGGGCTATTTGAGGAGTTGCAAGCCAAACCCAAGCAGGAAGCGATTCTGCTCAAATTTTTGCGGGATCTGCCTGTGCATCAGCGCCCCGAGCTGAATGCCAAAGGCCTTGCCAAGGCCAGCGTATTGGAGGAGGGTGATTCGGAAAGCTCCCTAAGGACCCTGATTAAAAATGGGGTGCTCGAATCCTACAGCCAGTTTGTGGACCGCATCCCAGAAGAAGCGGCAGAGCGGGAGGCCTCGGGCCTATCGGAAGCCCAGCAGGTAGCCATGGATCAAATCAAGGGGCACTTTGAAAGCAAGCAAACGGTTTTGCTTCAGGGTATCACGGGTGCTGGCAAAACCGAGATCTACATCAAATTGATTCAAGAGGCGCTAGGCAGTGGTTCTCAAGTGCTGTTACTGCTTCCAGAGATTGCCCTCACCACTCAGCTGGTGGGAAGGCTCAAACAAGTATTCGGATCCAGCATGGGCGTCTACCATTCCAAGTACTCGGACAACGAACGGGTGGAAGTTTGGAATGGGGTCTTGAATGGGCGTTTTTCCTTTGTGGTAGGCGTACGTTCCTCTCTGTTTCTTCCTTTTGATAGCCTGGGGTTGGTGATTGTGGACGAGGAGCACGAACCGAGTTACAAGCAGTTTGACCCTGCGCCCCGCTACCATGCCCGAGATGCTGCGATCATGCTGGCTTATGTGCACCAAGCACGCACGCTCTTGGGATCAGCGACGCCTTCCTTTGAATCCTATTTCAATGCGGCTCAGGGCAAGTATGGGCTGGTGAAACTCTCGGAGCGCTTTGGGCAGGCCACCTTGCCCGAATACCACTTGGCAGATCTGGGTACAGACCGTAAGAAAAACCTGCTCAAACTGGATACCACGCGTGTGCTTCGTGAGCAGATTCAGCGTGCGCTAGAAAATCAGGAGCAGGTGATCATTTTTCAAAATCGGCGTGGCTATGCACCCTTCATGCAATGCGAGGACTGCGGTTGGACAGGGCAATGCGTGCAATGCGACGTAAGTTTGACTTACCACCAGTTTGCATCCGAACTCCGCTGTCACTACTGTGGCTACAAGGAGAAAATCCCATCCAGCTGTCCTGCCTGTGGGAGTCATCAACTGAGCACCCAGGGCATGGGAACCGAGCAAATTGAAGAATCCTTGGCCCTGCTTTTCCCCGAGGCACGGATGGGAAGAATGGATTTAGACACCACCCGCTCCAAGTATGGCTACCAACGGGTATTGGATGAGTTTGCCGCAGGCCAAATCGACATTCTCGTCGGCACTCAGATGATTACCAAAGGGCTAGATTTTGGGCGAGTGACCGTGGTAGGAATCTGGGATGGGGATCGAATTTTGAATTTTCCTGATTTCCGCTCTGGAGAGCGCGCCTTTCAACAGATTACTCAGGTGGCAGGGCGAGCAGGTCGCAGAGCGGCCAAAGGCCATGTGGTCATCCAAACGCGTAATCCTGAGACCGAGCTCTACAAAAATGTAATCCAAGGAGATTACGACGATTTTTACCAGTTGGAGTTGAAAGATCGCAAGGCCTTCTACTATCCGCCTTTTGTGAAGTTGGTGAAGATCACCACTCGCCATGCCGTCTATGGCACTGCAGAGAAGGCAGCCCATGCGCTCCATCGGGAAATGGCAAACCTTCCACTCAAAAAAATAGTGTTGGGTCCAGAAAAGGGGAGCATTGCTCGGATCAAAAACCTCTACCAGCTGGAGTCTTTGATCAAGTTGGACCGCCAAGGCGATACCCAATCCGTTTTTAAGGAGCGCTTGGGAAAGATTTTGGAGGACTTGCAAGCCATCCCAGAGTTTCGATCGGTCCGCTGGATTGTGGATGTAGATCCAAATTGAGGAGAAATTTTTTGAAGAACTGTAGCGTTTTTTGAGTGGTTTCCGTTTAGCCCAAAAGAATGAACGACTAAAGCCGAGTACCTATCGACTAATCCTAACCAAAAGACTTGAATTTGACCGACCAAGAGCTAATTGAGGGTTGCAAGCGTCGTTCAAAGATGCACGAGGAGTATTTTTTCAAAAAATACTACGGATTCCTCATGGGTATTGGTAGGTCTTATGTCAAAAGCGAGGAGCTGGCGCAAGAAATTGTACAAGATTCCTTTCTCAAGTTCTTTGATTCGGTAGATAAGTTAGAACAAAACCCAATCATCCTTCCCTGGTTGCGAAGAATTGCAGTCAATACGGCGATTGATTACTACCGCAAAAATCAAAAATTCAAGTTGCACGAGGAGGCGGATGGAAATCGACTACTGGTGGAACAGGAAAATGCGATCGAGCAATTGGGCTACCAGGAAATCATCGCCCTCCTTGAGCAGCTGCCCGATGACCAGCAGCTGATCTTTAACCTCTACGAGGTAGAGGGCTACAGTCACAAAGAAATTGCCGAGAAATTGTCCATCAGTGAAAGTTCCTCACGGGTGTACCTCACTCGGGCCAAGCACAAACTACGACAACTCATACACCTTCATTATACCGTTTATGCAGGAAGATAAGTGGAGTACACAACTCGGGGAGCGCCTGCGCAAATTGCAGGAAGAGGCTCCCCAACCTTACATCCCAGGAGCATGGGAGGCCTTTGAGGCGCGCCGAAATCAAAAACGGAGCATTCCGCTACTTTGGTGGTGGGCTGGAGGCATTGCGGCTTCCTTGGCCTTGCTATTTTTCGTGGGGAGTCTTTGGACTGGAGAGCAGCAGGAGCAGGCTGCTAGCCAGCAATTGGCCTTGGAAACGCAAGTCCCCCAAGAGGAATCAGCTGCGTTGCCTGCGCAAAGCGAGGTCAATCTCGAAACACCAGCGAATGGGGGAGAAGTAGGGGCGAATTTTTCCCAGCAATCCAACGAAAAGCGTAGCGAGAGTGGGCGAAAGTCATTCCCATCTACCGAGCAGGGAATCAGTCCTTTGGTAGCGAGCAAGGCAATTCCTTCCCAGGAGGAGGTTCGAATAGTGGAATCAGCTACGGAAGCAGCAGTACAACCCACAATAGCTGCGTCTTCAGCGCAAGTAGCAGTATCACCCATTGCCAGCCTTGTGGAGGAAAAGGCTGCAGCTCCAACTAATTCGGCTGCGCCTAGTTTCACGGAAATCATCCCTTCCGAAGCGGAAGCATTGCTTGCGGCACAAAAAGAGCCCCTTGCCTTTGCAGTGGGGCTTGGGCCTGGATTTGGAAACAGCAGTGAGGCAAATCAGATCACTTCAGGATCGCGAATTGGCCTAGGAATGCAGGTCGATATGGCGCTTGCAGGTAAGCTACGCATCGGTTCAGGACTCGGGGTCAACTACCTCAGTCAGGCATCTGAAGGCGAGGCATCCCTCAAATTGGTCGGTGTCAATTCCCCCATCCAAGAGACTACCCAGGTGCAGCAAGTGCAGGTAGACTTACCCCTGTATGTTCGCTTCCCTATCAGTCCCTCACGGGCAATTTCTTTGCAAGCTGGATTCTCCAATTTGCTAACCTTCAACCAAACCACAGAGCAGGAGTTGGTTTTTACGCGGCAGGCTACAGCTTCAGATTTGGCAAACTCCCTGAGTACCCAAAAAACTGTGCAAGTCACGCAAAGCAGTACCCTCCCTGGTCCGAGCTCTCGATTTCTTCCTTTTGCTCAGGCCAACCTTGGAGTGAATGTGCGCGTATACGAAAACAAAAAAACGAGTTACCTGCTGATGCCCTTCTATTCCTATCCCTTGCAGGATATTTCTGGAACAGGGCAAAATCCAGCGGTTGTGGGTGCTGCGGTTAAAATTACCTTCGGTACCCTCAAAAAATAGTACCCTTTTTGAATACCAAACCAACCCTACCTCAGCCCAAGAAACTCTTGGGCTGTTTTTTTTACAAAAATTTTGAGGAAGTCTTTATTTCCACCCAAGGCTCCAAATGAACCCTCTCCATTTTGTTGTCTCTAAACAACAAAAAGACAAACTATTGTTTATAGAAAACATTTTTATTACAAAAAATGGATTCTAATGCAACTATCCTAAGATTAAAAAAAAACTGCCCCTTTGCAAGAGGCAGTTTATTCCAAAAGAAAGTTGTAGGATATCTTCTTTACAACAAGGAATCCTTACACCTTAAGTCCCTCTTTTTCCAATTGTGGCCCAAAGGGTTGTTGATAAAAGCGCTTGCCCGTAGCCTTGTAGAGGGAATTGGCTAATGCAGCAAAGACTGGTGGGAAATAGGGTTCTCCCAGACCAGTTGGGTCCTCCTTGCTGTCCACGAAGTGCACCTCGATGGCTTTTGGCGAATCTTGTTGCCGAATCATTCGGTACTGATGGAAGTTGTTTTTATTGGGTACCCCATCCTTGAAGGTCAACTCTCCAAAGAAGGCATTGCCTATGCCGTCTACGATGGCGCCCTCTCCCATATTGATGGCCGCATCCTTATTGACTACGATTCCGCAATCCACGGCTGCATAC
>CAMCBC010000110.1 GCA_945872775.1 Spirosoma fluviale
CGCGTAGATGGCGTTTCAGAAGGCAAGCCTGCACAGGCTGCCGGACTTCAAAAAGGAGACATTGTCATCCAACTTGGCGATTCTACGATCAACGACATGATGGGCTACATGCGCGCATTGAGCGTGTTCAAAAAAGGCGACTCCACGCAAGTCGTACTGGAACGGGCAGGACAAAAAATCGCTGCCAAAGTGAAATTCTAAAAAAGTTATCCACAGTTATAAGCCGTTGGTCTTTGTAGGTCAACGGCTTTTTCTTTCCAGCCCGTCCGTCCTTATTCGGGATTGCCTATCAAAAGGTCCATTTTTTCCGCTCAACACTTCCCAAAGCAAAGACTTGATTTTCTTGGATTTAGAATTCAACTTAAGGATTCAATTGTAGCCCAAAAACCTATGAAAAACAGTAGAAGATCCTTTTTACAAAAGGTCGGCGTAAGTTCCGCCACCTTAGCCGCTGCTCCATTTGCTGTAAATGCCAGCACTACTCCTGCTCCCTCTCATGAAAATGCGGACGAGCAATACCTACACATCGGAGATGACATCGCGGTGGCAAATACCTCTTTTGGAAAAATCAGAGGATACCAACTAAATGGGGTCTATACCTTCTTAGGGGTTCCCTATGGAGCAGACACCGGAGGAAAAAACCGATTCATGCCTCCCCAAAAACCAAGTCCCTGGGAAGGAATCAAAGACACTATCTGGTGGGGAAATACTGCTCCTCAAATCATGGACCGCCGCTATGCAAATGCACACGCTTCTTTTGCGGATCACTGGAACTATGACGACGTATCCGAAGATTGTCTCAAGCTAAATCTTTGGACCAATGGACTAGCCGATGGCAAAAAACGCCCCGTATTGGTTTGGCTACATGGTGGTGGATTCACGAACGGAAATGGCATTGAACAGGATGGCTACCATGGAGAAAACTTTGCCAAAAAAGGAGAGGCCGTATTTGTTTCCATCAACCACCGTTTGGGGCCTATCGGATTTACCGACCTCTCTGGTGTGGGCGGAGACAAGTATGCTGCTTCAGGAAATGTCAGCCAACTGGACATCATCGCTTCGCTGCATTGGGTTCGAGACAACATCGCCAATTTCGGTGGAGACCCTGGCAATGTCACCATCATGGGACAATCAGGCGGGGGAGCCAAAGTGACCTGTACGATGGCCATGCCGGCCGCAAAAGGTCTCGTCCACAAAGGAGTCGCACTCAGCGGAAGCATGCTCAAGGCAAATAGCCAAGAGTACAGCCGAAAGCTGGGAAGCTTTGTCTTGGAAGCCGCTGGTCTCGGTCCAACAGAAGTAGACAAGCTTCAAGACATTCCTTGGAGAACCTACATTGATCTAGCAAATAAAGCACTGGACCGCATGCGCAAGGAAAATCCACTTCCCGGATTTCGAGGTGGTTTTGGACCCGTCGCCGATGGAGTCCATGTGCCTGCAGGAGAGTTTTTTAGTAATTCAACCGACCACACCAATGACATGCCGCTGATGATATGTACCACTTTTCACGAGTGGGGAGCGACACGCACCAATGCTGCATTAGAAGCAGCTGGAGAATCAGAAATCATCGAAGCCATGAAATCTCGGTTTGCAGACAAAGCTGTAGCGGTTTACCAAGCCTACAAAGCAAATTTTCCGGGCAAAAAGCCTGCAGAAATCATGACCCTTGCTGCTTCCAATAGACAAAATGCGGTCGCTTGTGGAAATGCCAAAGCAAAGCAAAAAGCACCTGTCTACATGGCCTGGTTTGGCTGGGAGCCCAACTTATACAACGGTCGCATGCGCGCATTTCACTGCATAGACATCTGTTTCTGGTACGACAATACTGATCGCATGTATACCCATACAGGAGGAGGCAAGCGCCCTCGAGTCCTTGCAACCAAAATGTCTGCCTCCTTGCTCGCGTTTATGAAAACAGGCAATCCAAATGGTGCGGGTCTCCCTAACTGGCCCAAATTCACTGTGGAAAAAGGAGAAACCATGGTGCTCAACGATGTGTCGGAGGTTCAAAATGACCCAGATCGTTCCGCACGTGCGGCGCTACCGACCGCTTAACTTCCAAAAGGCTCCGCAAATGCGGGGCCTTTTTTGTTTTAAAATTTATCCACGCTTCCCCCCTTTTCCAGCATTTGGTTGTAAATTTCGATTCGCTCGCTTACCCCCGAATCGCAATGACACAATTCAACAACTATACCCTTCCCTATACCCCAGCAAAAGCATTCTCCAAATCGGTGGCTTATTTTTCGATGGAATTTGCCATCCACCAACCCCTAAAAACTTACAGCGGTGGTCTTGGATTCCTTTCCGGTTCCCATTTGCGCAGCGCCTATGAGCTAAAGCAAAACCTGATCGGCATCGGTATTTTATGGAAGTATGGCTATTACGACCAAGTTCGCAACCAAGACCAAACCTTGAAGGCTGAATGGTACGAAAAGAATTACAGCTATTTGGAAGACACTGGAATCAAGTTTACAATACTTGTGCACAACCAGCCCGTCTGGGTAAAGGCTTTCTACTTGGCCCCAGAAACTTTCCAATCGGCACCCCTCTTTCTGCTAAGCACAGACCTTCCGGAAAATGACTACCTCAGCCAAACCATTACCCATCGCTTGTACGACTCGGATACGGCTGCAAAAATTGCACAGATGATGCTTTTGGGCATCGGCGGAGCCACGCTGATCGATATTTTGGGTTTCAATCCCGAAGTTTATCACCTCAATGAAGCCCATGGGGTGAGTTGTGCCTTTTACCTGATGAAAAAGTATGGGAAAAAAGAGGAAGTCCAAAAGCGCCTGGTCTTCACGACCCACACCCCTGAGGAAGCAGGAAACGAAAAACACGACTTCTACCTTTGTGAAAAAATGAGCTACTTCTACGGGCATTCCCAAGAAGAAGTACGACAGCTTACAGGAATGGATGGAACCCAGTTCAACCACAGTCTAGCCGCCCTACGCTTTGCTCGCGCTGCCAACGGAGTGAGCAAGCTCCATGGTGAGGTGAGCCGCCAAATGTGGGCAGGGTACGCCGAAATCCCAACCATTCAATCCATCACCAACGCACAGAACTGGAAGTATTGGTCTGACAAACAACTCTACCGCTTCATGGAAGAGGCAGATAATGCTGGCTTTGATGACCGAAAACGCCACCTCAAAAAGCGGGCCTTTGAGATCGTCGCCGACCAAACCGGTAAAATCTTTGATCCAGATGTACTCACCATCGTGTGGGCAAGAAGATTTGCGGCATACAAGCGACCCGACCTAATCACACGTGACCTTGAAAAATTTGAGGCGCTGGTCAACAATACACAGCTTCCCGTCCAAATCATCTGGGCAGGAAAACCCTATCCCATGGACTATGGTGCTATTTCGGTATTCAATTCGTTGGTACACCTGAGCAAACGCTTCAAGAATGTGGCCGTATGTGTGGGCTATGAACTGGCGCTAAGCAAGCGACTCAAGCAAGCTTCGGACATCTGGCTCAACAATCCTCGCGTACCTAGAGAGGCTTCGGGCACCTCAGGAATGACCGCATCCATGAACGGCTCTGTCAATTTCAGTACGGACGACGGTTGGATCTGTGAATTTGCCAAACATGGAGAAAACAGCTTTATCGTGCCTCAAGCGGACTACCATACTCTTTCCATAGAAGATCAGGACGACCACGATTTGGATCACCTCTATAAGATCTTGACCAACGAGATCCTTCCCCTCTACTACAGCAACAAGCGAAAGTGGCGGGACATCGTGCAGGCAGGCATGCAAGAGGTACAGGCCAGTTTTGAAAGTAACCGCATGGCCCGAGAATACTACGAGTTGATCTACAAATAAACCTTTAAAAACAAAAAGCCCCGTATCGCTACGGGGCTTTTGTACCAGGAGCGGGAATCGAACCCGCACGGCCGATATGGCCACAAGATTTTAAGTCTTGCGTGTCTACCTATTCCACCATCCCGGCTTCCTCTACCGATGTAGAGACTTCAGTCAGATTCTGCTGAACTGAAATGAAAAAGCCCTTTTTCAAGGGCTTTTGAGCGGGAGACGAGATTCGAACTCGCGACCCCGACCTTGGCAAGGTCGTGCTCTACCAGCTGAGCTACTCTCGCATTGTGGATGCAAATGTAATCCCTCTTCATATTTTTACAAGGCATATCCCAAGATTTTTTTCGTACAACTCCAATATCTTCCCTCTTTCTCTTGAAAAAACGCAGATTATCCCTTGTAATTTTAGGAGACTCCCATCTGCCTATTCCATTTTCTTTTTCAATTCATGCAACTTCAGCAAAGCTTCAATTGGCGATATGGTATTGATATCCAGCTCATCCAATAATTTTTTGGCCTCCGCCAATTTAGGGTCCATCTCAAATAACTGCAGCTGGAAATTTGATTTAGGAACAGTCGAAAGCTTTGCGTTTTTTTCCTTTGTGGATTTATCTTTCTCCAAATGCGACATGATCTCAGAGGCACGAAGCACAATCGGGTTCGGCATGCCCGCCATCTGGGCGACATGGATTCCAAAACTATGCTCACTTCCACCTTCCTTGAGTGTGCGCATAAAGATGACCTTGTTGCCCACCTCCTTGACGGAGACATTGAAGTTTTTGATGCGGGGAAAGTCCGCGGCCAACTGGTTCAACTCGTGGTAGTGCGTGGCAAATAGGGTTTTTGCCTTGCTATTCGGATGCTGATGCAAGTACTCCACAATGGACCAGGCGATGGAGATGCCGTCGTAGGTAGAGGTCCCTCTCCCGATTTCATCCATCAGTACCAAGCTTCGGTTGGAAAGGTTGTTGAGAATACTGGCCGTTTCGGTCATCTCCACCATAAAGGTAGACTCTCCCTTAGATAGATTGTCTGATGCGCCTACTCGCGTAAAGACCTTGTCAATTATCCCCACCCGAGCATAGCTCGCAGGCACAAAACTCCCCATCTGCGCCATCAACACGATCAATGCCGTCTGCCGTAGTAGGGCCGATTTACCTGCCATGTTGGGCCCAGTAATGATCAATATTTGCTGGCTATCGTGATCGAGGTAAATGTCATTCGGAACATAGCTTTCTCCTACTGGCAACTGCTTTTCAATCACAGGATGCCTGCCTTCTTTTATTTCAAGGGTCTCCGTGTTGGAAATCTTGGGACGGCAATAGCCATTGCTGCTGGCTACCTTCGCAAAGGACAACAAGGCATCCAACATTCCCAGCACCTTCGCATTTTGTTGGATGGGCACCACATAGGCCGCCGCCTCCAATACTAATTCTTGAAAATATTTTTGCTCCAGAGCAATCATCCGCTCCTCTGCATGCAGGATTTTCTCCTCGTACTCCTTCAACTCGGGGGTAATGTAGCGCTCGGCATTCACCAAGGTTTGCTTGCGAATCCAGCTATCCGGCACCTTGTCTTTGTGCACATGGGTCACTTCCAAATAGTAGCCAAACACCTTGTTGTAGGAGATCTTCAAGGAAGAAATTCCCGTTAGTTGGATCTCCCGCTGCTGAATCTGCAGCAAATAATCCTTGCCTGTATTCGCAAGCCCACGGTATTCATCCAAACTCGCATCTACTCCATCCTTGATCACTCCTCCCTGATGCAAGAGCATGGGCGCGGATTCTTGGAGTTCCTTTTCGATTTTTTCTACCAACAGTTCGCAAGGGTGCAACTGTTCGGATAAACGCTTGAGGGTAGGATTGGATTGGGCTTTGAGTACGGCTTTAATGGGAACGACCACATGAAGGGCACGCTTAATCTGATTGATCTCACGTGGATTGGCCCGTCCTACAACCACCTTGGAGATCAAGCGTTCGAGGTCACCTGTTTGCTTCAACTGCCCCAACATTTCCTCAATCAAGGAGGGATTTTGATAGAAAAAGTCAACAATATTCAAGCGTTCCTCAATGGCCTGCTTCTCCTTTAGTGGGAGCACCATCCACTTTTTCAGCATCCTCGAACCCATTGGTGTCACCGTCTGGTCCAAAATTTGAATAAGTGGCACGCCGCCTTCATGTTGCGGATACACCAGCTCCAGATTTCGAATGGTAAACTTGTCCAACCAGACGTATTTGTCCTCGGGTATTCGAGAAATGGAGGAAATATGTTGGATGTCCTTGTGCTCCGTCTCCTCCAAGTAATACAAAATCGCACCAGCGGCTACGCTTGCAGCGGGCAACTCCTCAATTCCAAAACCCTTGAGGCTCGTCGTACCAAAATGGTTTTTGAGTTTGTCGTAGGTAAAGTCGTACTGGTACACCCAATCTTCACAGTGGAAGGTGACAAATTCATTTTTGAAGAGCTCGGCGGCAGTTTTTCGGGCTGCTTTGGAGAATATGAGTTCGGAAGGGGTAAAGCTCTGCAGCAGTTTTTCCACATAGGCTGCATTTCCTTCAGCACACATAAACTCCCCCGTGGAAATATCTAAAAAGGCAATCCCGTGGACCTCTTTTCCAAAGTGAATGGAGGCCAGGTAATTATTTTTTCGCGTATCTAAGACTTGATCGTTGTAGGAAAGTCCTGGGGTCACCAACTCCGTCACCCCTCTTTTCACAATGCCCTTCACCGTCTTGGGGTCCTCCAGCTGATCACAGATCGCTACGCGATTGCCTGCGCGCACGAGCTTGGGAAGATAGGTGTCTAAGGAGTGGTGCGGGAAGCCGGCCAACTCAATGTGTGATGCGGCACCATTGGCTCGCCTGGTCAATACAATATCCAAGACCTTACTGGCCACCACTGCATCTTCTCCAAAAGTCTCGTAAAAATCTCCCACACGAAACAGCAGCAAGGCACCAGGATGCTTGGCCTTGATCGCATTGTACTGCTTCATCAAGGGAGTTTCTTGGCCGTCTTTGGATTTGCTCATGGGTGAATTAGAATTGTCGTACTTTTGAATCGGAAAATAGACCTGAAAATAGCCGATTCGATAAGGAAATAAAAGAGATGAAGAAATTAAGCATGGAAGAGCTCGAGCGGCTGTCCGTTCAAGAGTATAAAGAAACCCAAAAATCTCCCCTCGTCCTGGTGCTCGACAATGTGCGCAGCCTAAACAATGTGGGTTCGGCCTTCCGTACTGGAGATGCCTTCCGCGTTGAAAAAATTTACCTCTGCGGCATTACAGGCACTCCTCCACACCGAGACATTCAAAAAACAGCCCTTGGCTCCACCGAATCTGTAGATTGGGAATATTGCAGTACCACCCTAGAAGCCATCACCCGCTTAAAATCGGAAGGCGTGTATTGCTGTGCATTGGAACAAGTGGAAAACTCCACCCCCTTACAACAATTTGTACCCAAAAAAGGCAGCAAGTACGCGTTGATATTTGGCAATGAAGTCTTTGGAGTCGAAGAAGAAGTGCTCAAGTCCTGCGACGAGGTACTAGAAATCCCCCAGCTTGGCACCAAGCACTCCCTCAACATTTCGGTGACACTAGGTATCGCGGTTTGGGATATGATGGTGAAGTTAGAAGAAATTAGTTGAAGGACAGGGAATGAAGAAACACGATGGAAATACAATGGAAATAATACGAGCAAGCTCGTAGAAATAAGGAATACAATGCGTATTTCAACCTTATTTCACGGAGCGACCCGCCGCGGCGGGTATTTCTATGGTATTTCCATCGTATTTCCTCCTCCTTACTTAAAAGGGATATTTTCCCTCAGAAATCATCACATCCGCAACTTGTCTACGAAGTTCCTTGGTATTGACAAAATCCGGCTTCGTAAATCGCTTCAAGCCCATCAGCATTACTTTTTGTTCATCGCCTTTGGCAAAGGATACGATTGCCTCTTTTGCAGCAGCCTCCACCTTGTCAATCGCTTCGTACAAGTAAATTCTGGACATCGCTATTTGCGCAGCACAAGCCCCTTCGCCTCGTTGACTAACTAACTTCTCAGTTCGTAGCAACATTGACTCTGAAGCATAGATTTCAATCATCACATCTGCCAAGTTCATCATGATCTCCTGCTCGTCTTCAATGCGGTCCTGCAACGCCATGGCTGCTTTTCCACCTACCATCAAGAACACCTTCTTTAATTTATGAACTAGGTCTTTCTCCATCGCAAAGAGCTCTGAGGCATCGATGCTTTCAAAGGAAGGAACAGACACCAATTCGGAAGCCACAGCCATAGCTGGTTCAAATAGGTTAATTTCACCCTTCATCGCGCGCTTAAGCACCATGGCCACCATGAGCATACGGTTGATCTCATTGGTTCCCTCATAGATTCGGGAAATACGCGCATCACGGTAAGCTCGCTCCATCGGTGCGTCGGCTGAGTAGCCCATACCACCATAGATCTGCACTCCCTGGTCCACAATGTAGTCCAGCACTTCTGATCCATGAACTTTCGCAATAGCACACTCGATCGCAAACTGCTCCATCGCTTTCAGCTTGGCTTCAGAATCAGAAAGACCCTGTGCGGCCAATGCACCCATTCGGTCTTCGATGTCTTGGCCTGCGCGGTAGCAAAGCGACTCGGTCGCGTAAATTCGGGTAGCCATCTCAGCCAATTTGGCTTTGATCGCTCCAAAGCTGTTGATCGATACGCCAAACTGCTTTCGCTCGGCAGAGTAGCGAATACACTGGGAAGTCACTGTTCGAGCCCCGCCCAATACCCCTGCGCCTAGTTTCACGCGGCCGATATTGAGAATGTTTACGGCGATTTTAAAGCCATTACCGCGGGCTGAAAGCATGTTGGCAACAGGTACCGGGCAATCGTTGAAGAACACCTGACGGGTGGATGAACCTTTGATGCCCAACTTCTTCTCCTCCTCATTCATAGTGATTCCCGCGAAGGTTTTCTCCACAATGAAGGCGGTCAAGTTTTTATCATCCTCAATTTTTGCAAACACAATGAATAAGTCCGCAAAGCCTGCATTGGAAATCCACATTTTCTGGCCTGTAATCAGGTACTGGGTTCCATCAGCAGAAAGAACAGCCTTGGTCTTGCCGCTATTGGCATCCGAACCCGCATCAGGCTCTGTGAGGCAGTAGCAAGCGGCCCATTCACCCGTGGCTAGCTTGGGAAGGTAATGGTGTTTTTGCTCTTCCGTACCGTA
>CAMCBC010000111.1 GCA_945872775.1 Spirosoma fluviale
GTACTGTGAAAATTTTTCTAATCCTGAGGTTTCTGCAGTAACGATGTAAATAAAAATACTGAAAATCATGGAGAGCCCTATCCAAACAATAGACCAGATCGCGGCCTCTTTGTTGGAAATAACATGATTCTTTTTATTGAAAATGCCCAAGTCAAGCAAAAGCATAAACAATACGGCAACTGTAAAACCGATAATAATACCGGGGTGATCGATTAAATTATCTTCCATGGTGCTGGGTAAGATGGGGTTGTTTTTGGTAAAATTACTTCTTTTTAAGCTACGCTGTTAAGAAAAACAGGCTCTAGTTCAAATATGTCTGAAAATAGGCAATGGTTTTTTGGAGTCCTTCCTCAAGTGCAAGTTGAGGCTGCCAAGCAAGTTCTTGTTGAGCCAATTCGATAGCTGGCTGTCGCTTAAGCGGATCATCCGCGCCTGCTGGCAAAAAGGAAAGTTTACTCTTGCTACCCGTTAATTCAAGGATAAGGTTTGCAAGCTGCAAAATTGTACATTCTACAGGGTTGCCAACATTTATTGGGCCTGTGACCGCTTTTGAAGTTTCCATCATTAGTTGCATTGCTTGAACCGTGTCGTCTACGTAGCAAAAGGAACGAGTTTGGGATCCATCTCCAAATAGGGTCAGGTCTTGCCCTTGCAATGCCTGCAAAATCAGGGTAGATACCACCCGTCCATCTGTTGCACTCATGCGTGGGCCATAGGTATTAAAAATACGCATGACCTTGATCTCCACTTGATGCTGTCGATGGTAATCAAAAAACAAGGTCTCTGCTCCTCGTTTTCCTTCGTCATAGCAGGCTCGAGGTCCTATTGGATTTACATTTCCAAAGTAGGATTCAGGCTGGGGATGGAGCTGCGGGTCTCCGTAAACCTCTGAGGTAGAAGCTTGAAAAATCTTTGCTCCTGTATTTCTTGCAAGCTCAAGTAGATTTAGTGACCCTAAAATGGAGGTTTTAAAGGTTTCTATGGGGAAACTTTGGTACAAGCGCGGGGAGGCAGGGCATGCTAAATTGTATATTTCGTCTATGGATAGTTGGATTGGCGAAGTCACATCCTGTACGAGTAACTCAAAGTTGGGTTGTGGAATGAGGTGTGCTATGTTTCTTTTGTGCCCTGAAAAAAAATTATCGAGGCAAGTAACCTGATTGCCTTCGGCCAGCAACTTTTCGCAAAGGTGACTCCCCAAAAATCCTGCTCCTCCCGTGACTAAAATTTTTTTCATTTTTTATTCGATTCCCCCAACAAAGTAAGTTAAAACCATTCGGTTTTCATGGCAATGCTGGGATAGCTGGTGGATGCAAAGCGTTCAAGCAATCCTTTGAGTTTTACCAACTCGTATTCCATCGTAAAGCGTGCAGTTTCAATTTTTCCTAAATGGAAATCTTGTTCCTTAGTTCCTTGATCCAATGCCCGCTGTGCCGTGATGGCTTGCTTGAGCCACATCCATCCCATGCAGAGGATGCCAGCGCCTTCCAAAAATAGGGTAGCGTCTGCCAAGAAGTAATCTGGGCCTTGATTTCGTTTGAATAGGATTTGAGCTGAGCCTTCGGTGAATTCCTTGCAATATTTTTCAAAAGGACGGGTCAGATCAGCTAAATCTGGTAGATTTCTTGCTTCCCGAATCGTCATTTCAAGTTCTTTTTGAAGCATTTTCCAACCTAATCCTTCATGTAAGAGCAATTTTCTACCCAATAAGTCGAGTCCATGAATGCCAGTGGTCCCCTCGTGAATGGGATGGATTCGGGCTTCCCGGTAGTATTGCTCTACAGGGAAATCAGTCGTGTAACCAGCCCCTCCAAGCACTTGGATGGCCATGGAGGTACTTTGAAGCCCCATTTCGGATGGATAGCTTTTGGCAATTGGGATCAATAAGTCCAACAATGCTTCTAGTTCTCCTTTTTTAAGCGGATCAGTTTCTTGGGAAACTTTATCTCCAAGAAGTCCGCAGAAGATCAATAGGGCTAAAGAACCTTCAGTGATACTTTTTTGGACCAAAAGCATGCGCTTGACATCTGCATGTTGGATAATGGGTACCTGTGGCCGATTGGGCTCTCTGTCGGTAATGTTTCTTCCTTGAGGACGAACTTTAGCATAGTCTAAGGATGCATGAAATGCCGCCGTAGCAATCGCTGTGGCATTCATCCCGATTCCTAGTCTAGCCTCATTCATCATTTGGAACATGTATTTCAGGCCTTGGTGCGCTTCACCTACTAGGTATCCTTCACAGGCAGACTCACTACCAATCATCAAGTGTACGATGGGGGCACCTTTGTATCCCATCTTGTGGTAGATCCCTTGGGTGAGCACATCATTTGGGGTTCCGTCCAATCGAATTTTCGTAACGACAAATAAAGAGATACCCTTGGTGCCTGCTGGAGCGCCTTGTATTCGGGCTAGCATCAAATGGATGATGTTGTCGCAGGCATCGTGATCGCCTGCAGAGATGTAAATTTTCTGCCCACTGATCGAATAAACGCCTTCCTTAGCGGTAGGAATCGCGAGGGTAGACAGATCCGAGAGGGAGCTACCCGCATCCGGTTCGGTGAGTGCCATGGTTCCTTGCCATTCTCCGCTATACATTTTAGGTGTATAGGCATCACGAAGTTCGCTGGTTCCGAAGGTTCGAATCAAATTTGCAGCTCCTGTAGTCAGAAAAGGAAAAACACTAGCAGAATAATTGGCTGCCTGCAAAATAAATCCAGCCGAGAGGTGGATTGTCCAAGGTAGTTGCTGTCCTCCCTCTTCGTAAGGGAAGATCGCATTGATCCATCCATCGGCACCAAATTGGCGGATGATTTCACGCATTTTGGGATGTACCTTCACGATTCCATTTTCCAATTGGGGTTCATTTCGGTCCATTTCCTTGAAAATAGGATACAGTGACTTCTCGGCAATTTGCTCTGCCGCATCCAGAATCAGGGAAAAGGTTTCCTTGGAATGATCTGAAAAATAGGGGTACTGGATGAGCTCCAGGCAATTCTGATTTTCAAAAAGTTGAAAATGGAGGTCTCTTTTTGAATAGTAGGTAGCCATGATTTATTCTTTGGAACTTAAATAACGGATTATTTTTGCTGGATTACCTCCAATCACTACATCTGAAGGGAAACTTTTGGTGACTACGGCTCCAGCAGCGACCACCACTCGATCTCCCAAGGTGACCCCTGGGCAAATTATTGCTCCACCACCAATCCAAACATCTGAACCGATTTCAATCGGTTTTCCATATTCCCATAGGGCTCCCCTTGTAGCTGCATCTAGGGGGTGGGTACCGGTGTAAAGTTGCACCGCTGGACCAATTAGGACTCTGTCACCCAATGTAACTTTACATACATCCAATACCACACAGTTGAAATTGAAAAAGCAATCTTCACCAAGGCTGATGTTGTAGCCATAGTCGCAAAAGAAAGGGGGCTCTATCCAGGGATTTTTACCTATTTTGCCAAACAGCTTCCTGAGTAGGGCGAGCCGATTTTCAGGATCAGCAGGAGAGGAGGAATTGAAGGCTTGTACCACTTCTCGGGCATAGAGACGTTCACTGGCTAATTCAGGATCTGATGCTTGGTACAATTCCCCCGCAAGCATTTTCTCTTTTTCTGACTTCATTTCTCTTTATTTCTAAAGGGTCGTTCGGGGATAGGTTCCTATTTTTTGTTCGCTACCCAAACCAATGCTTCTTCCACTCCTCGGAGTTCGGCCAGTCCTTTAAGTCTTCCGATAGCCGTGTAGCCCGGATTTGCTGTTTTCTTGTTCAGGTCATCCAGAATTTGGTGTCCATGATCCGGGCGCATGGGAATTCGTTTTTTCCGTTTTTCTTGCCAGGTCAAGACCTCTTGGATTACGGCAACCATGTCTACGTTGCCATCCAAGTGGTTGTCTTCGTAGAAATTTCCTGCTGCATCCCTTCTTGTGCTTCGCAAATGGAGAAAATGGATGCGCTCTCCAAACTCGCGTACCATGGCGGGCAAGTCGTTGTCTGTTCGTACGCCGTAGCTTCCGGTACAAAAGGTGAGGCCATTGTGTACACTGGGTGTTTGGCTTAAAATTCGTCTCGCATCTGCTGCGGTGCTCACGACTCGTGGCAATCCATACAGCGAAAAGGGAGGGTCATCCGGGTGGATGCACAAAAAGCATCCCACTTCTTCTGCCACGGGGGTAATGGCATCTAAAAATAGACGCAGGTGTTCTGCAAGCTGCTTTGCATCGATGCCAGCATAGGTTTGTAGCATTTCGCGAAATTCCTCTAGCGTATAGCCAATTTCTGAGCCAGGAAGGCCTTTGAGGATATTGTCCAAAATGAGCTGCTTGGATTCTGGGCTCAGATTCTGGTAATAGGTTTCGGTGTCAGCAATTTCTTCTGGACTGTATTCTTGTCGGGCTTCAGGTCGTTGCAAGATGAATAGGTCAAAGGCAATCACCGCCTTTTTCTCATACAATAAGGCTTTGGCACCGTTAGGGAGCAGGTATTCTAGGTTGGTACGTGTCCAATCCAAAATCGGCATAAAGTTGTAGCAGACTGTATATACCCCTTCAGCAGCCAGATTTCGTAGCGTTTGCTTGTAGTTTTCGATCAATTGCAGGAATGCACCGGATCTAGTTTTGATTTGCTCATGAACGGGTACAGACTCAACAACCGACCAGGTAAGCCCCGCTGCTTCAATTTGTGCTTTACGAGCTATGATTTCTTCCCTTGACCATACCTCCCCATTGGGAATGTGGTGAAGCGCGGTGACCACTCCTGTGGCGCCAGACTGACGGATATCTTGAAGGCTCACTGGATCCTTGGGTCCGTACCAGCGCATGGTTTGTTCCATTCTATAGGTCATAAGCGTATGATTTTGTAGGTGAAATGCATTAAAAATTTAAACTCCAGAGTAGGCGCTAAAGCCTCCATCGACTGCCACAGTAGTGCCCGTCACAAACTTGGAGGCATCACTGCAAAGCCAATGCAATGCGCCCAACAAATCATCCGGATTTCCAAATCGATTCATCGGCGTATGACTAATGATCTGTGTGCCTCTTTGCGTCAGACTTCCGTCCTCCAGCGTAAGCAGCGTTCTGTTTTGTTCTGTCAAGAAAAAACCTGGTGCTAAGGCGTTCACTCGGAAGCTTGGACCATGCTTGGAAGCAAGTTCGATGGCAAGCCATTTGGTGAGGTTGTCGATGGCAGCTTTTGCTGATGCATAGCCCACCACTCGTGTCATGGGTCTGCTGGCTGCCATGGAACTGATATTAAGGATCGTACCTCCACCATTTTTTAGGAGTAAGGGGAGAAAAGCCTTGACAGGAAATACGGTGCCCAAATAATTGAGGTCCATGACCTGACGCAACGCATCACTGTCGAGGTCCAAAAAGGTTTGTTCCGGTCGAATCACTGCACCTGGCATATTTCCTCCTGCAGCATTGATCAAAACAGCTATGGATCCATGCTGCGACTCGATGAGCGGTTTGACTTTTTCTAAGGACTCTTCATCCGTGACATCGGCATAATAGCCTGAGGCTTTGCCACCTTCAGCAATGATTTGATCGCGCAGGGCATTTATTTTTTCGAGTGTTCTACCCAAAAGCAAGAGTTCAGCCCCTTGCTGTGCCAGGTAGAGGGCCATGCTTGTTCCAAGTACCCCAGTGGCTCCAGAAAATAGAATTTTAGTTCCTTTTAAGTCAAATAGATCTCTGGATGTCATGGGTTAGCGCTAAAATTTTGTGGACTAAAATTGAAGTAGGCCTTCGCATTGTAGTAGCAGATGTCTTGGATGATTTTTCCAAGCCATTGCTCATCCCAAGGTAATTCTCCTTGTTCCACTTCCTGTCCAATTAGTTGACACAAGATCCTACGGAAATATTCGTGTCTTGGAAAGGACAGAAAACTTCTTGAGTCCGTGAGCATTCCGATGAAGCAACTCAATAAACCCAGATTTGAGAGGGCATTGAGTTGTTTTTCCATGCCATCTTTCTGGTCGAGGTACCACCATCCAGAGCCATACTGCATTTTTCCTTTGATCGAACCGTCGTTGAAGTTGCCAATCATGGAGGCAAAGACCTCGTTGTCTTTTGGGTTGTTGTTGTAAATTACGGTTTTGGGCAACTGGTCCGTTTTGTCCAATTCATTGAAGAAGCTGGCAAGGGATTTGGCCTGATCAAAATCTCCAATGGAGTCAAATCCGGTATCTGCACCCAATCGAAGGGCCATTCGCTCGTTGGTATTGCGTAGGGCACCGAGGTGGAATTGCTGGACCCAACCCTTGGCATGGTATTGTTTGGAAAGAAGGGTAAGTACCTGGAAGGTAAAGTATTCTTGTTCGGCGGCTGTAGGAGGGTTACCTGCAAGGGTGTTTTGAAAAATACGATCTGCAGCTAAGTGGCTATCCCTTGAAAAGCTCAAGCGCTCGAGGCCATGGTCTGCTACTCGGCATCCCATGGAATGAAAGAAGTCTATTCGTTTGTAGAGCGCCTCCATCAAGGTGTCAAAGGAACTAATTTCCATTCCTGAGACAGTCCCTAGGGTCACAAGGTAGCTGCTGTAGTTTTGGGGATTCCCTATTGCAAAGGCCTTGTCTGGTCGAAAGGTGGGGTACATGCCCATGGACAAGCCTTCTTTTCGGTAAGCTAGGTGATGGCTCAAGTCGTCTGTTGGATCATCCGTGGTGCCCACTACTTCCACCTTCATCTGGTTGAGTAGTCCACGTGTTCGAAAAGACTCCTCTTGGAGAATTTCAGCCGTAGTGGAATAAATTTGAGACGAGTTGGTAGGTGAAAGGAGATCGGTAATCCCAAAATACCGCTTCAACTCCAGCGCACTCCAATGGAATAGGGGGTTTCTGAGTGTGTAAGGTAGGGTATAGGCCCACTTATCGAATTTTTCCGCATCCGAAGCCTTTCCTGTGATATAGTATTCGTCAATTCCTAGTGCTCGCATCGCTCGCCACTTGTAATGATCTCCGGCTAGCCAAATGGAACTGATGTTTTCAAACTTTCGATTGGTTGCTATTTCAGCAGGAGGGAGGTGGTTGTGGTAATCGATGATGGGCAGATCCTTTGCATAGCCATGAAAGAGCTGCTGTGAAAATTTATTTTTCAATAAAAAATCATCCGAAAGGAATTGGGAATTTTGGATTAATTGGGTCATTATCGAGAATAATGAAATGCTACGAGATTAGATGAGCTACTGTTTTTTGACCTACTGTAAGAAATTGATGGTTAAGTACACTTGCGTGCGAAAATTAGATCGCTGGTGGAGCCCAGCCTTTTTCGTACGCTCTACTCCACAAGGCCATTGCCTTCGGGGAATTGAGGATGTGTCCATTGCTAGGATCACAAGTCAAAGATTCTCCTGTTCGGCTACTGATATTGGCCAAATGACAGAGTAGGGTAGATACGGCGCCTTCTTCTATGGTCGAGTTTTGCTTTTCTGTACCCCGCACGGCATTGAAGAAGTTGACAATGTGGAGCGTACTCATGTCACCTCCACCGCCAAGAGCAGTACCCCCTTCGTTGTTGTTGGCTTGGTTCGATTTAATTTCTTTGCCAGATCTGTCAATGAGTCGGTAGCCACCTCGATCTACATACACAGTACCTTCCGAACCGTAGATGATCGTTCCTCGGTCTGAACCATAAGTTTTGTAGTTGTTTCGGCTTTTTCCATCCCACTGAATCACCTTTCCTTCACCAAACTCGAAGGTAGCGTCCATGGTGTCGTACATGGTCCAGCCATCTCCTGGGAAGTGCATTTTCCCAGCTACCACCGATACTGCTTTTGGAAATTCCACTTGGAGGGCCCAGCGGGCTATATCCAATTCATGGGTCGCATTGTTTCCCGTTTCAGCAGTGCCGTAATCCCAGCCATACCAATGCCAATTGTAGTCCCAGGTATCGTGAAAATAAGGCTTTCTTGGAGCTGGGCCTTGGAAAAGATCCCAATCCAATCCAGCTGGAGGTGCTTGTTGAATCGGATTAATTACCGATCCTCGTGAGTTGCTATAAAAAGCCTTTGCAAAGTATACCTTTCCAATCACTCCCTCGTGGATGGCTTTGATGATCTCCTTACTTTCGGGGGCAGAGCGCTGCTGGTTCCCCATTTGAACTACCTTGTTGTATTTCTTCTGGAGTGCCACGAGCACTTCGCCTTCCCTCGGGTTGTGGGAGCAAGGCTTCTCCACATATACATGTTTGCCTCTTTCAAGTGCCAGCCAGGTTCCTGGAGCATGCCAGTGGTCAGGGGTAGCGTTGATCAACACATCCACTTCTTTGTCATCCAAAACCTTGAAGATATTTTGCTCTTGTTTGGGTTGGTAGTCGATCCATTTTTCAAATCCTTTGGCTGCCTTGGGCATTTGGGACTGCATCGCATCGCAGAGGTACAGCAAATTTACATTGCTAGTTTTCAACCCAATCGGTTCGTAAAAAGCACCTAGCCTTCGGCCCAACCCAGCAATTGCTACATTTAGGCGGTCGTTTGCACCCACAATACGTGCATAGGATTTAGGAGAAAAACTAAGCGATCCTAAGGCAGAGAATCCCAAGGTGAGGGCTGCACTTTTTTTGATAAAGGTTCTACGGTTTGACTTCGACATAATTTGAAGGGTTTATTGGTCTTATTGCAGGTTCTTGATTTTAATGTTTTTATAGCTCACTTGATCTCCGTGATCTTGGAGAAGGATGCGACCCGATGGGGCCTCACCAAATTTATTCCAAACCACATATTTGCTAATGGCCACTAGGTCTCGGTAGGCTTGGGAGCCTCGTTCGTACTCCAATACTTTTACGCCGTTGAGGTAGTGCTCCACCTTATTGTTGGGATACACCACAACTCTGCCTTGGTTCCATTCTCCTGGTTTCCGAACAAATCTGGCTTGCTTCTCTGCTTTGATAAGGTCATACAGGGAGGCAAGGGTACGGTTGCCATCGCGGCCCATTTTGGCGTCTGGATGGAGGGCGTCGTCGAGAATTTG
>CAMCBC010000112.1 GCA_945872775.1 Spirosoma fluviale
CGATTGGTAGAGAACAAACTCGAAAAAGGACTCGAAATCTTAAAGAGAATTTCTGGATCTGCGATCTGGTATGTACGTACCCGCCAAGCGACCCAACAGCTAGCCAAGCAACTCCAGCAACTAGGTTTCTCCGCCGCGGCCTACCATGCAGGCATGACAGCTCTCGATCGTTCTGCCAAACAGGAAGCCTGGAAAGCAAACCAAGTACGCATCATGGTCAGTACCAATGCCTTCGGGATGGGTATAGACAAACCCGATGTACGGGTAGTGCTACATAGTGACTTGCCTGAAAACCTTGAAAGTTATTACCAGGAAGCCGGTCGAGCGGGGAGAGATGGGCAAAAGGCCTATGCCGTGCTCCTGACCAATGCCCAAGACTTTGAACAGCTTGTGGACCGAGCAGCGCTAGTCTATCCGCCAATAGAATTTCTACGACGTGTGTACCAATGCCTCGCCAACTATTTTCAATTGGCCATTGGAGCCCAGTCTTTGCGCAGCCATGATTTTGAGATTTCTGATTTTGCAAACACCTACCAGCTGCCCGTATTGGATAGTTTTTATGCCCTCAAGGTGCTGGAGGAAGAAGGGTTGATTGCACTCAACGAAAGTTTTTTTGCCCCTTCACGAGCACATTTCCTAGTCAATCCCCAGCGACTCTATGAGGTTCAAATCCAACATGCCAAGCTCGATCCGGTGATCAAAATCCTGCTTCGAACACATGGAGGGAATTTATTTTCAGAATATTTCAACATTCATGAGGCAAGGTTAGCCAAAGCAGCAGGGATGGATGAAGCGGTTTTGATCAAATCTTTGCTCGAGTTGGCAAAAATGGAGGTATTGGATTACGAACCTCGAAAAGATCGGCCGCAACTCACATTTTTGACGGAGCGGTATGATGCAGCTACTCTGCCACTCAATTTCAAGCGGATTACCTTGAGGCGAGAACTTACCTTGCACAAGGCGACGCAAATGGTGGCCTATGCACATCAAACGCGAATTTGCCGAACCCAATTTATTCAATCCTACTTTGGGGAATTTAGTGACGAGAGCTGTGGGGTTTGCGATCGTTGTGTAGAAGAAAAAAAAGCCAGCCTTCCATTAGAAGTTGAAATCAAGTTTAAGGAGCAAGTCCTGCAAACTTTGGCAACTGATGAAGTGTTTAGTGAGCAGGAGCTATTTGAAGCGCTCAATAAACCTGCTTCCTTGGGGCATCTCAAGTGCCTCCGCCAATTGGTGGAGGAAGGGAAAGTGGAGGTGAGTGCCTCAGGAAAATACAAACGAAGGACAGATGGGTGATTTCTTTGATGACTTATTAAAAAAAATCTTCCCACCACGAGCAGGCAATCAATCCCTGTCGGTGAAGGAGAATTTTTTAGTAAAAGAAAAGGACCTCCATGATCTGGAGGCATGGAATACTTCCGAAGAGTCCAAAACGCTCTATGATTTGGTGTACCGAAACTACCATTACAAGCGCGCACAAATCAACGAAAGTCCAGAAGTGCATGTGTTTTCCTCTGTGTATGCCAATGGTTTTGCCCTAAGCTTTGGCCCGCCCCTCGATTCAAATTCTTTTTCACTTCTTTTCTTGGGATTAAGTAGGCGCATTATAGCTTTGGGGTACGAACAGGTAAGTTTGGATCGGAAGCTGGAGGAAGTGAATGAGCAGGTGAAAGAAACGGAGAAATTTTACTTCAAGCCCCCACTGCAACTCCCCAAAGAAGGAGAATTGATTAGCCAATTGTATGGGAATATTTCCTTGGAAAAAATCCGAATCAATCAGCAACCCAGCTACTTCAAATTACTTGCTTCGGTGTATTCTGACCGATTGTATTACGATGCCAAGCCCTTTGATGACTTGATGGATCGGTTGTTTGAAAGACCTTAACTATGGATAGAATTACCCTTAAAACCCAATTGGGAGCGTATAGAACCCCCTTTGAAGAGGAAAATCAGTTTGTGGCTGATTTTCTGGCCTTGACTGAAGACCCCTTGGCTTATTCGCGTGAACGAACTGCAGGCCATTTTACGGCCTCTGCTTGGATTGTAAATAAGGAAAGAACGCACACCCTACTCACACTTCATCGCAAGTTGGGACGTTGGCTGCAGCTTGGTGGCCATGCGGATGGAAATGAGAATCTCCTGGAAGTAGCCATGCAGGAGGCTAGAGAAGAAAGTGGACTCACCACCCTGAAATTTGTGGATACCCATATTTTTGATTTGGACAAGCACATCATTCCAGAGCGGCCCCATGTGGCAGAACATTTTCACTTCGATGTCCGCTACCTGATTGAGGCAGATCTCCAAGAGCCCTTGGTGCGTAGCGACGAGAGCATCTCTTTGGCTTGGGTTACCTTTGAAGCAGTGATCGATTTGATCGGTTACAATCCCTCCATCTTGCGGATGCTCGAAAAAACAAGTACCTCCGAAATTTTACGTTAATGCGCAGTTTTGATATTCCGCAGCTCCGTGCTGATTTTTCCTTTACCACGCCCATCCAACTTCGTTTTTCAGATATTGATGGCTATCTCCATGTCAACAATGGAGTCTATTTTAGTTATTTTGAGCACTCTCGAGCGGTATTTCTATATCAAGTGGCTGGCTGGGATGTGCTGGATGTGGGTACTGTAGTGGGTAGAATCGAGATCGACTACATTCGTCCCATACACTTGACGGATCAAGTGGAGGCCTTGGTGAAGTGCTCAAGACTCGGCAATTCTTCCTTTGACCTAGAGCAAGTGCTTTTGGGCAAGGACAGCACAGGTAAGGAGCAAGTATATGCCACCTGCAAAAGCGTACTGGTTTCGGTAGACAAGTCAAGTATGAAACCCGTGGCTATTCCAGATGCATTCCGACAAAAACTAGCCTCCTCCTAAACTCGAATTCGTAACTTTACCGAAAATTTATTCCTGTGAAACAGCTTTGGATCCTTTGCCTTCTTGTATTCAGTAGTCTTGCTTGTACTCCAAACGAGGAGGAACTCATGAAAGTGGGCTTGGAAAAAATGGACGCTCAGGATTGGGCAGAGGCAGTCACCCAGTTTGACCAGGTATTGGAGAAAAATCCAAACCAGCCCACAGCTTTAAATGCCAAGGGAGTGGCGCTTTTTCAGCAAGGAAAAATCAAGGAAGCGATTCCACTTTTTGATCAGGCCATCAAAGTTGATTCGACCAATTACAAGCCTTGGTTTAACCGTGGCAATGCCAACATGGAGCTGACCAACTACAAGGCAGCATTGGCAGACTTTAATCTGGCGGCAGCACTCGACCCTAGCCAACTGGATATTTTGTTTAATCGTGGAACGACCTTGTTGAGCATGGAAGCCTATGAAGATGCCTTGCTTGATTTTCAAGCGGTAGTTCAGAAGGAGCCCAACCATGCAGAGGCGCATTTCCGTTTGGCCAAAGCCAATTTAGGAATGAACGACCCCATTCATGGGATGGAATCACTCACCAATACGGTCAATTTAGACCCTAAAAACGGGGAGGCCTATTACTTGCTTGGTGTCACACGCATGAGTGCTTTGGGCCAAAAAAATGAAGGCTGTGCAGATTTGAAAATGGCCCTTTCTTTGGGTTACCAAGAAGCAGAAACCTGGATCAAGGACTTTTGTGGTGCAAAGTAATGGCTGAAGTGGGTGTCGACATTGAACGAGCAGCAGCTTTCCTTCGCCAAGGGCAGCTAGTCGCTATTCCCACCGAAACGGTCTATGGATTGGCGGGCAATGCACTCGATGTGAAGGCAGTGAGTTCCATTTTTGAAACGAAAAATCGCCCGAGTTTTGACCCCTTGATTTTACATGTGGCCTCCTTGGAACAAGTAGGTCCATTTGTTTCTGAATTTCCAGAAAAGCTCAAATGTTTGGCCGAAGCCTTTTGGCCAGGTCCCTTGACAGTCTTATTGCCTCGCAAAGCCAGTGTTCCCGATTTGGTGACCTCTGGTTTGGATCGAGTGGCAGTCAGGGTACCCAATCACCCGCTGACCTTGGCGCTCCTTGCGCAGCTTGACTTTCCACTTGCAGCACCTAGCGCCAATCCTTTTGGATACATCAGTCCTACACAGGCAGGGCATGTGGATGCACAGTTGGGAACACAAATACCCTACATTCTTGACGGCGGCGCTTGTGCCGTAGGCCTAGAAAGTACCATTGTGGGGATGGAAGAGGAGCAAGTCGTCATCTATCGTTTGGGTGGATTAGACCTTTCTAAAATTGAAGCTCTTGTGGGTCAGGTGATAGTTCAGGCGCATAGCTCGAGTAATCCCAGTGCCCCAGGTCAATTGGCAAGTCACTATGCCCCGCGAAAGCCATTTGTTTTGGGGAATTTACAGGAACTCGTCCCGCAACTGATCCAGCAAGGAAAGGAAGTTGGTGTACTGAGTTTTTCAACACATTTTCCTAGTCTTCCCACGGATAGGCAGTTTGTACTTAGCCCAAGCCAGGACTTGCCAGAAGCAGCCCAGCGCCTCTTTATGGGGATGCGACTTTTGGATGAAAGTGCTGCAGACCTGATCCTCGCCGAATTTGTTCCAGAAATCGGATTGGGTCGTGCCATCAACGACCGTCTCAAGCGAGCCGCAGCACAGCCTACTCACTAGGGCTAGTTTTTCCTTGCTTCCTATTTCGTATTGGCTGGATTTGAGTTAAATTCGTATCGATTTTAAATGCATCTTTAGTTCTCACCTATTCGACCTTATCCCATGTCTTTGAATGTAAAAAATGTTGATAGCCTCAGTTTTGCAGGTAAAAAAGCGTTAGTCCGTGTAGATTTTAATGTTCCGCTTGACGAGCATTTCCAGGTTACGGACGAAACGCGTATTCAGGCAGCTGTTCCTACGATCAAAAAGATTTTGAACGATGGAGGATCCGCCATTTTGATGTCTCACCTTGGTCGCCCAAAGGGTGGGCCAGAGGATAAGTATTCCTTGAAGCATATTGTTTCAGCGGTGGAAGCTGCTCTAGGTCAAAAGATCAGCTTTGCAAATGATTGCATTGGAGAAGAAGCCATTCAAAAGGCGGAGCAACTTGGCGCTGGCCAGGTGTTGTTGTTAGAGAATCTCCGTTTCTACAAGGAAGAAGAAAATGGAGATGAGGCCTTTGCTGCCAAGCTAGCAAAACTCGGAGATGTGTACGTAAATGACGCTTTTGGAACAGCGCACCGCGCACATGCCTCTACAGCCGTGATTGCAGCCAATTTTTCACAAAAAGTTGCCGGTTACCTCATGGAATCCGAATTGACCAATGCGGACAAGGTGCTGGGCAATCCTGAGCGTCCCTACACTGCGATCATGGGTGGAGCCAAAATCGCAGACAAGATTTTGATCATTGAGCGTTTACTCGAAAAAGTAGACAACCTCATCATCGGAGGAGGCATGTCCTACACCTTTGCCAAGGCGCAAGGTGGTTCGATTGGTACTTCGCTCTTGGAAGCGGACAAACTCGACTTCGTTTTGGAGTTGATGGAGAAGGCGAAGGCAAAAGGAGTCAATTTGATTCTACCTGTGGATACCGTCATTGCAGATGATTTCTCGAATACCGCCAACCAGGGATTAGTCAACAAGGGAGAGATTCCAGACAACTGGATGGGCTTGGACATTGGGCCAAAGACTAGAGAACTGTTTGGTAAAGTGATATTGGAATCCAAAACCATCCTTTGGAATGGCCCAATGGGCGTGTTTGAGATGGAGTCTTTTGACAAAGGCACCAAGGCTATCGCCGAGTATGTAGCTGAAGCAACGCGCAATGGAGCCTTCTCACTGATTGGTGGAGGAGATTCTGCCGCTGCGGTAAATAAATTTGGCTACACCGATCAGGTGTCCTATGTATCCACTGGCGGAGGAGCCTTGCTGGAGCACATGGAAGGAAAAGTACTCCCAGGAGTAGCTGCCTTGGCAGAGTAACTAAAAGAAATAAGGCCATTTTTTTTAATGGCCTTATTTCTTCATCTTTTCTTCATCTTTCCTGCTCAAGTTGCGAATGTAAAAATCCATTTACCTCATGACTAAGATCCTATTCTTGCTCGCTTTTCTCTCTTTTTCTGGGATTGCATTGGCACAAACAGAGCCAGTAAACAGACCTATTTCTTCCAATGCCAATGGAGGTGGGAAGAAGTTAGGGATTTCAAGTGCTTCGAGGAGGAGTGCGATGCCTGGAGCAGGAACTCCTAAAATAGAGGGGAATGGGGCAGCTAAACCGGCTAAAGGAAATGGAGCCTCACTTTCCAACCGACCTGATGGGAGGGTTCCAAAAAACAGGCCTGGAGGCCCTATTACCCGTCCTTCATCGGCTCCAGCAGGCCAACCTATCAAGTTACCCGGTAACGGCAACAGGCCTTCTGGTCCTAAGCAACGTCCTGGAGGAGGTTGAGTAGTCATGTTGAACTTTGGCAACAACTCCCTATCTGACCTCTTTTAGCACATGAAAAAAGGTTTGGTCCTTCTTTTCTTCCATGCACTCATTCCCTGTCTTTGTTTTGCCCAGGATTTGAAATCACAAACAGACTCTGTGACAAAGGAGTCAGGAGATTACTTGATTGTAAGTACTGGATTTCAAAATAAGGCTAGTTTTATGTCCAGAGATTTTGGACAAAAAATCCCAATTTTCTCAAGCGACCTGCTATTTTGGCACCGATCAGGTGCCTATTTATCTACTACATTAAGTAAGTTTTTAACGACAGACCTTTCCTGGCAGAAAGGGGTAGGTGCTGGATTTTTTAAACCCTTAAGTTCCAAATTGGATGTAGACTTTTCCTATCATCATTTCTTTGGTGCTAGCAATCTTAATTCAACAGGTCAGGATAATTTAGGCATGGCTCAGGGTACAATTGGGCTAGATTGGGGAATACTTTATTCCACTACCCAAGCGATGTATTTGGTGAATTCGCCAGGAGATTTTTTCATCACGAGCCGACACTCACGGTATTTTGAGTTGGATCAGCCGCTCTTAGCGGGAGGCATTTTGTCTTTTGAACCCCGATTTACCCTATTTCTAGGGACGAGTAATTATTACCGAATTGGGGGCTATGAATTTACTAGGAACCAATATTTGGAAACCCAGCGCTTTATAGCCCAAGGGCTTGAAATGGCGATTCCGATCTCCTTAAGTTATTCTAGACTTGAATTTCAATTGGAACCCAGGTGGATTGTTCCTACTCAAGTGCCGGACTACGATGCTTCTACCTCCAGCTTTCAATTCGCTGTCAAGGTGAGTCATACCTTTTCATTTAAAAGATCAAAATGAGAATTCTATTAGTTGAAGACGAGCGAGCCCTTGCCAAAGAAATTCAGGAATTTCTACAGTCTGAAAACCATGTGGTAGATCAGGTGAGTACAAAAAAGGCAGCTTCAGAAAACTTGGGAGTTAATTCCTATGATTTTGCCTTGGTGGATTTGGGATTGCCTGACGGGGATGGTCTAGATCTGCTCCAAGAAGTCAATAGGTATCAAGAAAATGCTTCCGTAATTATTCTTACCGCGCGTACTGAGGTAGGGGATAAACTCTTGGGCTTTGAAAGTGGTGCTGATGATTACCTTTCCAAACCTTTTTCCTTGTTGGAGTTGAAAGCAAGGATGCAGGCAATTTTAAGGAGGAAAAGTGGTTGGAAAAAAGATGTGGTCCAGTTAGCTGGATTTGAAATTCATTTGAATGAGCCCTTGGTGTCTTTTGAAGGTCAAGAGATCAAGCTCACCAAAAAGGAATACATCCTGCTACAGTTTATGTTGATCAATAAAAATCGGGTGCTCAATCGCTTTCAATTGGCTGAGCACCTTTGGGGAGATCATTTGGATGACGACTATCAATCCAATTACATAGACGTTCACGTAAAAAATATTCGAAAAAAACTGGGAATTTACGGGCCCGTAGATTGGTTGGAGACAGTTCGAGGACTTGGCTATAAAATTATTGCATGAAATTATTTCATAAGCTTCTTGTTTTTAACCTGCTGGGAAAAGGAGTTTTCCTACTGGTTTTTTTAATGCTTAGTCCCTATCTACTTAGGCAACTCATCATTGACAATACCGATGAGGAACTGCTTGCCAAAAAGGAAGAGGTTTTAAAACTTATCCAAAAAGGAGGTATAGAAAATTTTATTTCTAACGAAAACCCAGAACAAGGATTTGGCTCCTACAATATTCTAAAAGAAGAGTATATTTTGTTGCAGGCAGTTCCTGTAGATTTTAAGATAGTTGAAGAGATTTCTAGTGAGAAAAGGATTATTGAAGAAGAAGAAATTAGTTATCGAGTAGTAGCCGACGTGATCGAAATAGAAGGTAGTAGCTACCTTCTTGAAATTGGTAGAAGTCTCAACACCATTGAAAAAATTGAAAGTATGTTTTTTCAAATCGCTATGGGGATTCTTTTTTTATTTTTAGCGCTATCATTTCTATTGGATTCAGCCATCAGTAAGCGGATTATGGCTCCCTTCAACAAGATTATCCAATCCAAAATCTCTCGAATTAATGAACCACAGGAGTTTCATGACAAGTCGATTGAAAGCACTACCCAAGAGTTTAAGCTATTAGATGTAGCGATTTCTGAGATGATGAAGCGAATTCAAAAGTCATTTAATCAGGAGCGAGTTTTTATTTCCCATGCCTCCCATGAGCTAAAGACACCCATTTCGGTACTTCAGTCGAAGCTTGAGGCTATTTTTAATGACGAACAACTTACGAGCTTCCAAAGCGAAAAATTAATGGACATGCAGGACACCTTACAGAAAATGAAAAAATCTGTAAATGCCTTGTTGCTGCTTTCTAAAGTAAATAATGCGCAGTATTTAAAGACTGAAACAGTCGATTTGAAAAATCTTGTAGATGCATTGGTCGAAGACTGGACTGAGATTGCGGAGGAAAAGGGCATACAGATTAGAAAAGGAAAAATTGATCCATTTACTTA
>CAMCBC010000113.1 GCA_945872775.1 Spirosoma fluviale
CCTATCTTCAAAAAATCAAAGATCATTGCTGTAAAAACAAGTAACTATCTTTGCCCAATTGAATCCGTGTTCCATGATCCTAGAAGCGCAGCTGATTGACCTCCACCTCCGACAAATTTACCCAGTTGCCCTAGAGGTAGCAGCGCAAAAAATTAAGAAAATCACTCCAATAGATCCCAAACCAGGATTACCTTACCTCCTCCCAGGGTTTATTGATGCGCATGTTCATGTGGAATCCTCCATGCTCGTTCCTTCGGAATTTGCCCGCCTTGCGGTCGTGCACGGGACCGTTGCCACCATTTCCGATCCGCATGAGATCGCCAATGTCTGTGGCATGCAGGGTGTAGAATACATGATTGAAAATGGAAAACAGGTTCCCTTTCACTTTTTCTTTGGCGCCCCTTCCTGTGTGCCGGCCACAGCTTTTGAAACTGCCGGTGGAGAAATCAATGTGACCGATATTGAGTCCCTGATGAGCCGGCCGGAAATTCGCTACCTCGCGGAGATGATGAACTGGCCTGGGACGGTAAACCGTGATCCTGAAGTGATGGAGAAAATTCGGATTTCCCAGCACTATGGCAAACCCATCGATGGTCATGCTCCTGGTTTGATGGGTGAATTGGCAGAAAAATATGTTGCTGCAGGCCCAAGTACAGACCACGAATGCTTTACCTACGCGGAAGCGCTAGGGAAAATAAAACTCGGCATGAAAATCTCGATTCGGGAGGGCTCGGCTGCCAAAAACTTCGATGCCCTAATTGACCTCATCGATGACTATCCCGAGATGCTCCTATTTTGTTCGGACGACAAGCACCCGGACAACCTAGCCTTGAGCCACATCAACGAGCTCGTTTGCCGTGCAATTGCCAAAGGAAAAAATGTGTTTGATGTGCTGCGTGCGGCCTGCATCAATCCCATTCTTCACTACGATCTTCCGGTAGGGCAGCTCCGTGAAGGAGATGGAGCGGATTTTATAGTAGTCCAAGACCTGCAAAAATTTGAGGTGCTCGCCACCTACATCCAAGGGGAAAAAGTGGCAGAAAATGGAAAAACACGTATTCCCCGCATAAAAAATGAGGTCATCAATCACTTCAATACTTCCACCAAAAAACCAACCGACTTCAGAATCCCAGCTCAGGGCACCCAGGTACGTGTCATTGAAGCGCTGGATGGGCAGCTGATCACTCCTGAGATCCAAGGTGAAATCCTAGTTCAAGAGGGCTTTGCCTTTTCAAATCCAGCAAAGGACATCCTAAAAATCACCGTAGTGAATCGCTACCAAAATGCTCCTCCCGCTCTCGCGTTTATTAAAAATTTTGGATTGAAGGAAGGGGCCATCGCTTCCTCGGTAGGCCATGACTCCCACAACATCATTGCCGTAGGGGTAGACGATGCTTCCATTTGCAGGGCAGTGAATTTGTTGATTGAGGCCAGGGGTGGGGTGTCAGCAGTTTGGGGAGATCAGGAAGAAGTGCTTCCGCTGCCGGTGGGAGGAATCATGTCCCCAGAAGATGGATACGAAGTAGCGGCAGCCTACACCCGGATCGACCGAATGGCCAAAGCAATGGGCTCTACCCTCAATTCACCTTTCATGACCCTTAGTTTCATGGCCTTGCTAGTAATTCCAGACCTCAAACTGAGCGACAAAGGGCTTTTTGACGGGAAAAAATTTGGGTTTACAGATGTTTTTAAAGGAAGGTGACTCCAAGATTCTAAATCACAAACTGGAAAAATGTGGAATCTGATTCCACATTTTTCCATATTTCTAAGTTTTAATACGGATCACTAGCCTTATTTATTTAAAACTCCGAAGTAAAGTGGAATTCGATTTCTGGGTAGTTGTCCTGCACCATCTGTAGCCAGGATTTGGACTCGGCCATAAAGACTAACTTGTCATCCTTGTCTCGCGCGATGTAGCGGTTTTTGGAGCGGACAAACTCATCCAATTGCTTCTTGTCTGCACAGCTGATCCAACAGGCCTTGTACAAGTTCATCGGATGAAACTCCACCGTGGCATTGTATTCGTTTTTCAAACGAAACTGGATTACTTCAAACTGCAGTTGTCCCACTGTACCCACCACTTTTCTGGCACCCATCTCAAAGGTAAATAGCTGAGCTACTCCTTCCTCCATAAGCTGCTTCAGCCCTTTCTCCAGCTGCTTGGTCTTCATCGCATCCTTGTTGACTACTTCCCGGAAGATTTCGGGAGAGAAACTAGGGATTCCTGTGAATACTAGGTTTTCCCCTTCCGTAAGCGTATCGCCAATTTTCAAGTTACCTGTATCGTACAAGCCCACAATGTCACCTGGAAAAGCCTCGTCAATGATTTCTTTGTCCTGTGCCATAAACTGGGTCACGTTGGAAAAACGAAGTGGCTTCGGTCCACGCACATGATTGTACGGCTTATTCCGCTCAAACTTCCCCGAACAGATGCGCAAAAAGGCAATTCGATTTCGGTGGTTGGGGTCCATGTTGGCATGGATCTTAAATACAAATCCGGAAAACTTGGATTCATCTGGTGCAACTTTCCGAAGATCAGTTTCCCTACTTTGTGGAATCGGAGCAATCTGGATAAACGTATCCAACATTTCATTCACCCCGAAATTATTCACGGCAGAACCAAAAAAAACAGGAGCGATTTTCCCCTCTAAGTAGTCATTCACGTCAAAGTCAGGGTACACACCTTCAATCAAATCCACATCTTCGCGGAGCTGATTGGCATTGCCCGGGCCTATCAAGGCGTCCAACTGGGGATCATCTAGATTTTCAAACACCTGCCGATCGTCACTTAACTTACGCTGCGAAGGCGTAAAAAGGTTGAGCTTCTTCTCGTATAGATTATACACTCCTTTAAACCCTTTTCCCATCCCAATAGGCCAAGAAAGCGGGCGAACTTTGATGCCAAGCTTGGACTCCACCTCATCCAAAAGATCGTAGGGATCACGACCTTCACGGTCCAGTTTGTTGATAAAGCAAATCACAGGGGTATTCCGCATGCGGCACACCTCCATGAGTTTTTCGGTCTGGATCTCCACCCCTTTCACACAGTCAATGACCATGATCACTGAATCGACTGCCGTCAAAGTTCGGTAGGTATCTTCTGCAAAATCCTGGTGACCAGGCGTATCTAAAAGATTGATTTTGATGTCCTTGTATTCAAAGCCCATCACCGAAGTCGCAACGGAAATTCCACGCTGCTTTTCAATTTCCATCCAGTCAGACTTGGTAGCCGTGTCAATCTTGTTTGATTTTACTGCTCCAGCCGTCTGTATCGCTCCTCCAAAAAGAAGCAGTTTTTCGGTTAAGGTAGTTTTCCCAGCATCCGGGTGAGCAATGATGGCAAAGGTTCTCCGTTTATTGATTTCGGTTGTTAAACTCATGACTGCTAAAATTCAGGCAGCAAAGGTAGCTAAAAATGAATCAACCCCATTTTTTAAGTTGTACATCAGTAAGGTCTATTTAGAGGTAGCTTCACTAATCAAGTTGGGATCCTATCCTATTCCATCCCACATTCCTTTGCTTTTGAAGGGAGTTCCTTCCAACATAGGCACGGGTAGTAAAATCCGAAAAGTGGTGCCTTTCCCCAACTCAGACTGCTTGACAAAAATCTTCCCCCCGTGGTAGCCCTCCACAATGCGCTTAGACAAAGTGAGGCCTAGCCCCCAGCCTCTTTTTCTGGAGGAAAATCCTGGAGTAAACACTTTTTTAAACTTCATTTTCTCAATTCCTACCCCTGTATCACTGATATCAATCCCTACAAACTTGTCGCTATCTTGGAAGAGCACGATGCGAAGCACCCCCTTTCCCTTCATGGCATCCACCGCATTTTTACAGACATTTTCAATCACCCAATCAAACAAGGGCTTATTGAGGAGAGCCACCAATTCCTTGGAATCGGATTGAATTTCCCACTCCACCTTGGTGGAAATCCGAGGCCTGAGGTAGGAAACTCCTTCTTCAATGATTTGATAAACATTCTCTGGCTGGATCACAGGACTGCTGCCAATGCTACTGAATCGCTCCGTGACTACCCGAAGCTTGGCCACATCCTTATCCATTTCCTGAATGATTTCCTGGTTTTCATCCCAAACGGGAGAGTTTTTGAGGTAATCCATCCAAGCCATCAAGGAGGCAATCGGCGTGCCGAGCTGGTGGGCAGTTTCCTTGGTCAAGCCTGCCCAAACACGATTCTGTTCCGAAAGTTTGCTTTGATTGAAGACCACATACACGAGCAGTCCAAAAAGTAAAATCACTGCCAGTTGGATGTAAGGGTAATATTTCAAGTTGGTCAGCAACTCGGAATTCCGGTAATAAATCCGAATATCTGCTTCTTGCAGCACAATCGGGGGATAATCCTCCTGCATCTCCAGTAACTCCTTTTTTAATAGCTGCATGGAATCCGACTGATTCCGACTGTTCTTGAAGGCTATATTTCGGAAGTCAATCGGGTTGCCTTGCCCATCCGCCATGATGATAGGAAAGGAATAGTTCTGCTGAATAATTTCTTGATTGATAAAAGTCAGGTTCTCTGACGTCGTGGCTGCATAATCCAAAGCCGCAGACAATACGCGGATTTGTCTATCCTCTCGCTCCCGCAGTTCCTCCACGAGTCGGTGGGTATAGCCTATTGATCCCAGTCCAAGCAATAGCGAAATGAAAAAAATCAGCCATTTCACCAACTTTTTATTTTGATAGAAGTCAATCGAGGCCAAATCCTGAAAGCGGTTTTTCATTCACAATGGGGATGATTGTATAATAACTAAAGAATGAGAATAAAAGTATAGGTATATCCGCTTTATTGCCACCAGTAACCAAAGAAAATAAGCGTTGAAATTTAAGAAAATGTGCTGTGAACCGTTGGCCGTCAGCTGTCGACAATTATCCGCAGTAGTTAACACTCATTTTGAACCGCACGAAGGATTGCGGATAATTACAAAGAGTATCTCTAGCTCAGGAAAAATAAGGTTTTCTTGCAAAACCAACTACGCAGTGTCCGAAAAATTCAACCTGAAGCACAGTCTAAAAAACCTTAGGAACTACTCCTAAGCCATCTCCACATGGTCTTGTAGGATGGTTTGGTTCCGTGCATTAGAATTCCAATTCGGTAAATTTTTGCCGCCAGCCAGGTGGTCCCCAAAAATCCGAGCACCAGCAAGCCCATCGATAAGGCCAACTCCCAAAACGGAACCCCATAGCTTATCCTTCCCATCATCGCGATTGGCGAGGTGAGCGGAACGATGGAAAGCCAAAACGAAGTGCTACTACTTGGGTCTTGAAGCACAAAAACAAACAGGCCCATGTACCCAACTAGTAAGGGGATCGTAATGGGAAACATAAATTGCTGAGCATCCGAAGGAGCATCAACTGCTGCACCAACTGCTGCAAACAAAGCGCCGTACAACAAATACCCGCCCAGAAAATAAAATACAAATGCCGACACCAAGGACACGAAGTCAATGCCGTCGATGACCTGAAGTATTGCCCCAAATTCCCCCGTATCAGGGGTTGCTGCCATGAGTTCTGGATTTGTCATCTCCATTGCCTGCTGCTGGGGCATTTGCATACCCAACACCCCCATGACCAGCGTGGAAAGTGTGCTGATGAGCAGCACCCAGATTAAAAATTGGGTCAATCCCACCGCACCAATGCCGACGATTTTGCCCATCATGAGTTGAAATGGCCGTAGCGAGGAAACCAAAATCTCCACAATCCGTGTAGACTTCTCCTCAATGACACCCTGCATAATCTGGTTGCCATAAATAAAAATAAAAAGGTAAATCAAGATCCCTGACAAAAATCCAAGTGCATAATTCACCGTGGCATCGGTGATTTTTTCTTCTCCAGCATCCCCAAGTGTAAGTGACTGCACGGTTACCTCAGTCCGAATCTCCTTCAGCACCTTCGGATCTATCCCTTTGGAATAGAGGCGCTGGTCCTCAATTTTTCGTTTGAGTGCAGCTTCCAGATACCCAATCAAAGAAGTGCTAGGATTCTCCAAGCCATAAAATTGAATGCCTTTTGGATCCGATAGCTCCATCTTGGGCAGGTACAATACTCCATAGCGCTCCCCTTCACTGACCAATGCTTTTGCCTCTTCCAAATTGGTTACTGAAGAGCTAAAGGCATATTGATCAGAGCTCTCCATAAAAAAAAGCCCGGTCTCATCTACCACTTCAATTACCCGTAGGGATTGGTTTTCCTTTTCCTCTACAGCAATCCATACAAACACCGCCATGATGGCTGGGAATATCAAGGGGGTGAGTAAAGTGGCAATTAGGAAGGATTTTTTCTTAACCCTGGCCAAATACTCGCGCTGGATCACTAGCAACACCTTATGCATGTCCACTTGCATTTACTTGCTGAATAAAAATTTCTTCCATACTCGGAAATCGCTCTTGAAAGGAAATCACCTCCCCAAAGTTCATCAACTCCCGAAGCAATTGATTGGGAGATTGGCCGTTGAGCGGCAACAAAAGATCCACTTTCCCTTCCTCGGAGGCTTCTATTTTCCAGGCTGCCGGTAGCTCTTGGCTGAGTTGACTGAGGCTTGCACTAATTTCCAAAGGTCTAAACCTTGATTTGATCTCACGGATGCTCCCATCCAAAATCTTCCTGGACTTGTGGATCATGGCCACCTGATCACAGAGCAACTCCACGGACTCCATGCGGTGGGTGCTGAGCAATATGGTTGTCCCTGCTTTTTTCAATTCTAAAATTTCATTCTTGAGAAGGGCAGCGTTCACTGGATCAAATCCGGAAAAGGGTTCATCCAAAATCAATACCCGAGGCGCATGAATCACCGTCGAAATGAATTGGATTTTCTGAGCCATGCCCTTTGATAAGTCTTCAATTTTCTTGTTTTTCCAAGAGGCGATTTCAAATTTTTCCAGCCAGTGGTTTACACGCTGCTTAGCTTCTGTTGAGGTCAGTCCTTTGATACGAGCAAAATAAATCAGCTGATCCCAAACCCCCATCTTCTTGTACAAGCCACGCTCCTCAGGAAGGTATCCGATTTTGCGGATGGCCTCGGCAGACAAGGCTTGGCCGTCCAAAATCACTTCCCCACTGTCTTGCTCGATGATCTGATTGATGATGCGGATAAGTGTAGTTTTGCCTGCTCCATTGGGGCCGAGTAACCCAAAAATTCCCGCTTCCGGAACTTGTAAGTTCAGGTCCGTAAGTGCTCGATGACTTCCATAAGTCTTGTTGAGTTGGCGGATTTCTAACATACTTATTGTCTTAAATCATTTAATTTAAACTTATATTTTTCATTAAAACAAACTACACCTCTTAATTTTAGTTTTTCTTCAAATAATAAAATCAAATTATCGGGAAGCTTACTCTACGGTGACTGCGCCTACCCCTACATCCAATATAAACTCCAGGAGCCGAGGATCCGAAGCAGCGTAGCCTTTGGTTACAAAAGTATCTTCCCCTATTGCTCTTAAATAATCCGGTAGAGCGATGCGGCAGAGTGGGGTAGTCTTCATCCGAATCTTTACGGGACTAGATTCAGGAGGCAGCTTCAAGTAGATTGTCCCACCACCCACAGCTGCGATCACTTGCGCCTTGGAGGTTTGAGGCTGCCCATAATTCAAACTTATCTGCCCATAATTCACTTCGATAATCACCTTTTTTGCTTGCGCCAGCTGGGCTTGATGCAGGTCCACTGCTCCCATATTGAGGGTGACCAGCAGGGTATCCATTCCTATAGGATTTGGTGTATTTGAACTGTAATGGATAAAAACATCCGCACTCGCACTTTTAATTTTCAGCGTAGATACTGCAAGCTGGGCAAGATCAAAATCGGCCGTCCCCATACCCAGGTTAAAATCTAGGTCATAGACATAGCTACTCGTCAGTCCTACATCCCAACTGTGATCAAAGCCAGTAGTGGTAGAGAATAATTTGGAAGTGATGCTTTTCCCAAGGTTGTCAGATTCAATATTCTTATGTATCAGGCTAGCTGCAACCCTGTTTTTTGAGGTAGTCGATCGGAAATCAGGAAGAATATTTGCCTGCAAAAGGTGCCCATGAATTCGCAAGGGGTCCATCCCAGCACTCCGCTTTACCTTAGTTTCACTTTTATAGGAGCTGAAATTCAAACTAACCTTTTCAATACCAGCCTTTTCGGCTACTCGGTATTCCTTGACAAATTGTGCACATACCAAACCCACAGTACTGAGTAGCAGGCAAAGAAAAAGGCACAATTTTTTAAGCATAGCAATAGGTTACGGAGGCCACCAAAAAAGGTTCTTTAAAAATATAAAAAAAGCCAGAGCTTGACTCTGGCTTTTCAATTTTTTAAAAAAACTCTTTCATCCGATCAAAGAAAGACTTTTCCTGCTTCCCAGGATCGGGCTTGAAATTTTCAGATTGCCTCAACCCTTCCAAAACAGTTCTTTCCTCTTTTGAAAGTGTGGTAGGCGTCCAAATATTAACCATAATCAGTTGGTCACCTCTACCATATCCATTGATATCTTTGATCCCTTTGCCTTTGAGTCGGAGCATTTTTCCGCTTTGCGTTCCCGGATCAATTTTGATTTTTACTTTTCCATCTAGGGTTGGAACTTCTACTGACTCACCTAGGGCCGCGTCAATAAATGAAATATGGAGGTCGTAGATGACATTGTTGCCTTCCCGTTGGAAAAGCCCATCCTCTGCCTCTTCGATCACAATCAACAAATCTCCCGGTATTCCACCAGGCATCTCATTTCCTTTGCTGGACATGCTGAGTTGCATGCCTTCGCCCACACCACCAGGAATGGTGATGGAGATCACTTCTTCCTTTAATAAAAGACCACGAGCATCCGCATCATCAGGCTTCTTGTC
>CAMCBC010000114.1 GCA_945872775.1 Spirosoma fluviale
ATAAAATCATCGTCACAGCAGGGGCACCAGTCGTTCCCGAAGCTTTGATCCAGCAACTGAAAATTGGAGGAATCCTTGTGATCCCAGTGGGAGACCGAAGCAAACAGGCTATGGTCAAAATCACCAAAAAGTCGGCTACCGAAATCCAACGCGAAGAATTTGAAGGCTTTGCCTTTGTGCCTTTACTCGGAAAAGATGGCTGGAACTCCTAGTTCCGCATTCGACTCGCTGATTCTTAGCCAAATTAAATTTGGAATTAATTCGGAAATTTACCTCTCGCATAATTTTAGTGCTATTTTTGAAACAAATCTGATCGTATGCCGAATCAAAAGTTTGCTAAGGACTCTGTCACCATCATGACGGAGATGGTGCTTCCCAACGATACCAACACGCTTAATAACCTCATGGGTGGGCGACTGATGCATTGGATGGATATTGTCGCAGCCATCGCTGCACAGAAGCATTGCAACCGGATCGTGGTAACTGCCTCAGCTGACAGTATTTCGTTCAAGGAACCCATCAATCTTGGAAATGTGGTGACGCTTCGCTCACAGGTAACCAGAGCATTTACTTCTTCCATGGAAGTGTTTATCGAGGTAACCGCAGAGGATATTCCGGCAAACAAAAAGATCATGACCCATCGCGCATTCTTTACGTTTGTGGCGGTGGATCAAAATGGCAAACCTATTGAAGTTCCTGAAGTGATTCCTGAGACAGCCGAAGAGATTGAATTTTTTGAAGGGGCCTTGAGAAGAAGGCAGCTCCGATTGGTGCTTGCCCAACGCATGAAGCCAGAGGATGCGGTGGAATTGCGCGCAATTTTCAACTTAGACAAAAAATAGAATCCCCAATTTTAGTAGGTTCTCTCGCTAAAGGAATGAATTACTGCTTCTGCAGCAGTTCTACCTGAGGTCATGGCCGCATTGATAGATCCATGCAGCAGGTAATCTCCTGCCAAAAACACCTGATCTAGCACCTTGCATTCGGTAAACGGAATGCTAAATTTCAAGTCAGCTACTTGTGGCAAGGCATGGTTAATTACAAAGGTTTTGAGCGGCTTAAATTGTTCTCCTTTTATACCGGATAGGTATTCTAACTCCCCTTGCACCGTTTTTATCAATTCTTTTTCGCTTAAAACACTATCCAACACCGTCACAGAAAGCAAGGATTTACCTGCAGGTGCATAGTCTTTGGATACATCGTCCATGAAAACAAGGTTGTTGATCACTTGTTGTCCCGTGAGCAAACCGATCATGGGTCTACCCAAAAATGATTTTGGGGCCGAAAAATAGAGGTTAATTACCTTGCGCGAAGGAGCAAACTGCCCTTCCAACTGCTTCATCAACCGATCAGGCTGAACCGCTACAATGATTCGATCTGCTATTAATTGCGTTCCATCTTCTAAAGTTAGCTGCGGACCCTCCACCGAAGCAACTGGACTATTGAACCGAATCTCAGTCTTCCGCAGTTGACTCTTGATCATCTCCGGAATTTGACCCATACCCTTAGAGGGTACAGCAGCATAGCCTTGGGAAAACATTTTGAACACAAACTCAAACATTCGTGAACTGGTTTCCAGCTTGTCCTCCAAAAATATCCCCCTGAAAAATGGGGTAAAAAAATTGGTGATGATGGCATCTGAGAATCCGTAGTTTTTCAAGTACTGATGGGTAGGAACAGAGGGTTCGGCAAAAATTTCCTCCGAACTCTTCTTTTTTAGTTCTTGCGTGAGTGTAAACACTTTGACCTTATCCAGAAAAGTTCCCACCCTAGAAACAGCCATTCCAACTAGTTTAAGCGGGTTTCGAAGTGGATCAGTCAAAATATAGGAGTCCTTTCCTTCAAAAATGATGGCTCCGGGATCAAAATTTTTAAGTTGCAAGACTGAAAAATCAAGATACCTTTTGGCTTCAGGATAGGCCGTATTCAATACTTGAAAACCATGATCCAGCCGGAATCCATCCACAATATCCGTTTTCATCCGACCCCCTACACGATCCGATGCTTCCAAGATCACAGGCGCAAAACCAGCTTTTTCAAGCTCCAAGGCTGCTACTAATCCCGAAAGGCCTGCACCTACAATGTAAATTTTCTTTTCGCTCATCTTCAGCTACTCTAAATCAAAAGAATGAAATTGGATTCTTCCCCAGAACCAACGAGAACTCGGAACTAATTTGTAAACACAAACTTCAGCAAAGAGTTTGAAATCCACCGAGCAAAAAAGATTTGATAAATGGTCAGGGTTTTAATCACCCATTGTAGTAAACTCGAATAAAATAGGACCGCATCATGAAGAACCTCTTCCTTTGTATTTTTATCCTTGGCACGAGCACTCTTGCTTCTCCTGCACAAAGCTACTTTCCTGAAGCTGGAAATTGGCAAGCTAAAGCTCCCAAAGAGCTGGGATTGGATGCTGGGAAACTGCAAGAAGCGATCCGATTTGCACAAACGCATGAGAGTGCAGAAAACCCAAATCTAAAAATTGCACATTACGAGAGTGGTTTTGGGCGAGAACCTTTTGGCTATCCTGTAGGCCCCATGAAGGAACGTGGTTCTGCTACCGGATTGATTATTTACAAAGGATATGTGGTCGGCCAATGGGGAGACCCATCACGAGTGGATTTGACATTTAGTGTGGCCAAAAGCTTCCTTTCCACTACCGCTGGATTGGCTGTAGAAGCGGGTTTAATCCGTTCTGAAAAGGACTTGGTTCATCCCTACATGGCGCCCATTTATCCCTACGATCCTTTGCGCTTGGCAATCAACAAGGCAGATCACCTGAATCAGGAAGATGTATTTCATCTTTTTGACACGCCTCACAACCAGAAAATTACCTGGGAACACTTGCTACGACAAACTTCCGATTGGGAAGGAACACTTTGGGGCAAACCCGACTGGGGAGATCGCCCTGCTGAAGGGGTCAAGCAAAAAAGAGCTCGCGAGCAACGGGAACCAGGCAGCAGCTACGAGTACAACGACACCAGAGTCAACGTATTGGCGCTTGCGCTATTGAATGTCTGGAGAAAGCCGCTACCGCAGGTGCTCAAAGAAAAAATCATGGATCCAATTGGAGCTAGCCCTACCTGGAGATGGACTGGATATGAAAATTCATTTGTAATCCTCGATGGGCAAATCGTCCAATCGGTAAGTGGGGGTTCACACTGGGGTGGTGGCATGATGCTATCCGCTTGGGACCAGGCTCGATTTGGGTACCTGACGCTCCGCAATGGAAATTGGAAAGGAAAACAGCTGATCCCTACCTCTTGGATCAATCACTCCAAAACCCCAACGCCCGTTCAGCCTGGTTATGGATTTATGAATTATTACTTAAACCTGGAGCAAAAGCAAATTCCTTCCGCTCCCAAATCGGCTTTCTTACACATTGGTGCGGGGACTAATATGATCTATGTGGATCCAGAAAATGACTTATTGGTGGTATCAAGATGGATTCCAAACGGAGACAAGGCCGAATTGATTCGTCTTATTTTGGAGAGTTTACCCAAGCAAAAATAGCTACAGCTCCCGATTTGATATCTGTGGATTCAGGTACATTTCTTGCTCAGTTGGAGAAAGGATTGAATACCCAAGTTCCAAGGGTGATGGACCGATCCAACTGCTTTTTCGACCAGTAAGACTGAGCTTTTTCGCTTTCCGATCCAGTGTCAGAACCCCAAAGAGAACAGCAGCATAGGGGCAAGTAAAGGCTAAAGATGGGTAAGCAGCATGTGTGTTGGCATCTAAACTCAAGTGTCTATGCTTTTCTCCTACCCAATAATAGGAAGCAGAATTGATATGCAAGTAAGATACCCCTGCTACTTTGATCAATTGGTCTACGTGCGCATGGCCATTGATAGCCAAGATGATTTTACTGGCATGTACTGACAATAGGTTTTGGATCTCCACCGCATTGTCAATCGTGTATATGCCCGCGATCGGCTGATGCGAAATAACAATCACTGGCTCCTTTGATTCTTCCAATTGCTGGTTCAACCAGTCCTGCTGCACCTTTCCAATGTAGGAAGCATAGCCCCCCTTTGTAGTTGGAGAACCTGGATCGTTTCCATCCAAAACCAAAATTCGTACACCTTGAATGACTTGTGCATAGTAGGCTGCCGGCATTCCAAAAGCTTGAATTGCTTGCTCCTTACTGTATCCCTCATCTAGGTCGTGGTTCCCAAGCACATGATAGGCTGGTATATTTCCTTGATTAAATGCCGCTATAAAAGAGGCGTTTGCTGATTTGGGAATGGCAAAATCTCCCAGCTGAATCTTGGCATGCGCCTCCACTCGATTCATTTCTTCCAGGAAAGTTTGAAGTCGGAGATCCGAATCATGTATAGCGTCTCGATGGAGGTCGGCAATCAATCCTAAACGTAAACTTTCTGTTTGTCCTGCCCACAGCTTCAGGATCGAAGAAGGCAAGGCCAGTGAAAAGGAAGTAAGGAAAGTGGATTTAATAAAACTTCGACGATCTATAAACATGCTCTATTTGGGATAATTTGATTGAACCCTAGTAATTCGATAACTTTTTATGAAAAATCAATGCAGGCACTAGACCCAAGTCTGGATGACGGTACGCTTCGGGAATCTCCCCAATGACCGCAAAGCCAAGTGACTTCCAGAGCTGAACGGCACGCTGGTTGGATTTGATCACAAAATTGAATTGCATGGCCAAAAACCCACGAGACTTGGCCCGTACTTGGGCAAACTCCCCCATCCAACGCCCAATGCCCTGGCCTTCTGCTACAGATGCAACCACAAAACCTGCATTACAAATGTGATCCCCCAAGCCCTCCTGATTGGCTTTGAGGTAGAAGGCACCCACTAGTTCTCCGTCTCGTTCCACTACAAAAGTTGTTTTATCAGCTCCCATCCAGTACCCCATCATGGATTCTTTCGATTTATTGAGCGAAAAAACATAGGTTCCTCCCTTTCGAACCATGGGCTCCAGGATCCCCCAAAGGGCTTCTTCGTCTTTAATCGTCGCAATTCTAGCGGTGGGTCTGGAGTTCATCAAGGAAAAGGAAGGATTCATCCGATGCAGGATGCATTATACTTTTGGACAAGAATGGGAAAGTTCTAAAATAGCAATGGATTTACCAAGACCAGATTTCTGCGGATTCCCATGAAATTTTGCGCAAACGGATACGATTTCTCAATTTGGGAAGATATATTCGTCGAATCATCTGACCCATGCATTCCAGTTCCTACCAAAAAGTATCCGGTTTTTTAATGGCCATCGCCTCGGCTATATTTTGGGGTATCTCAGGAACCTGTGCACAGTTTTTGTTTCAAACCAAGGGAGTAGATCCTGCCTGGCTCGTCACTTGGCGCATGTTGCTAGCGGGCACCTTGCTGGTGCTTTATTCAATTGCAAAGGAGAAAAAAGCAGCCCTCGGCATCTGGAAAACCCCTAAGAGCGCGGGTAAACTAGTACTTTTTGGGATTTTGGGGATGGTTTCGGTGCAGTACACCTACTTCTACAGCATTTCCCTATCCAATGCTGCCACAGCTACGATCTTGCAATACATCGGGCCTGTATTTGTCCTTGGTTTCTATGCCCTGAAAAACAAAACCTGGCCTGTTCTCGGAGAATATTTGGCCTTGATTTTTGCACTCGCAGGCACCTTCCTTTTAGTCACCCATGGCTCTACCGAAGCACTGGTGATTTCAGATCAAGCCTTGTTTTGGGGGATTTTATCTGCCTTGGCACTCGCCTTTTACACCATCCAACCCGTGGGCTTATTGCGTAGCTTTTCTCCAGCAGCCATTACGGGCTGGGGAATGCTGATTGGCGGAATCGTCCTGTGCATGGGCACTCAGCCGTGGAATTTTTCGGGTACTTGGGATGGAGAAACTTGGCTAGCCTTTGGCTACATCGTACTTTTTGGAACGGTTCTCGCCTTTTATTTCTTCCTAACTGCAGTTTCCAAAATCGGGGCTACTTTCGCCAGCTTGCTCTGCAGTGTAGAACCCCTAGCCGCCACCCTAACCGCTGTTCTCTGGTTGGGAGTATCTTTTTCAGGCTACGATTGGGCAGGAACAATCTTGATCTTGAGTACGGTTGCCTTGCTGACCCTTTCGAAGAAAAAGGAGTCCTAAATCTTTAAATTCGAGCTTGATAGGTATACAACTCGAAATACCTTCCTTTTTTGGCAAGCAACTCCTCATGCCTGCCCTGCTCTACCACTTGGCCTTGTTCTATGACCAATATCTGGTCTGCTTGTCGGATGGTACTTAATCGGTGGGCAATAACAAAGGTGGTTCGCCCATGCATCAATTCTTTCAAACTCGCCTGAATCAAGGATTCCGATTCGGTATCCAAGTTGGAAGTAGCTTCATCCAAAATAAGGATTCGTGGATCTGCCAAAATTGCTCTTGCAATGGCGATCCGTTGCCGCTGCCCACCAGAAAGCTTCACTCCTCTTTCACCAATCAGCGTATCCAAACCCTGCTCAAAGCGATCCGTAAATTCATGCACGTGTGCAGCCTTGACTGCCAGCTTCAATTGTGCTTCTGAAGAATCAGGTCTTGGAAAGAGAATGTTTTCACGAATGGTGCCTTCAAAAAGGAAATCATCTTGAAGTACCACCCCTAGTTGTGCACGAAAAGCATCCAAGGTGATGGTTTGTAGGTCATGACCATCCAAATACACCACTCCTGAATCTGGATTTAAAAAAGTAGCAGCCAAGCCAGCAATGGTGGTTTTTCCAGATCCTGAGGTTCCTACCAATGCAGTAACTGAACCAGCTGGCGCATCGAAGCTAATGCCTTTGACCACATCTTTGCCTGACTCGTAGGCAAAGGATACATTTTCAAATCGAATGTCCCCTTTAATGTGCTGCAATTGCACGGTGCGCTTTTTATCGTCCGATTCCAAAGGCATGTTCATGATTTCCTCCGTCCGATCCAAACCTGCAAAAGCTTCGGTGAGCTGGCTGCCAATATTGGACATTTGTACAATGGGAGCAATCATAAACCCAAGGTACAAGGTGAATGCAAGAAAATCTCCAAAGGTCATCTCCCCTTGCATGATTTGATAGCCACCCAATCCCATGATACCTGCAGATGCCAATCCCAACAATAATGCCCCTGCAGACGTCACAAAGCTCGTTGCAGTCAAACTCGCTTTCACATTCAAAAACAGTTCTTCAACCCCTTTCTCAAAGGTCTTAATTTCCTGATTTTCAGCATTAAATCCTTTGATCACGCGAATTCCCCCCAAGGTCTCGGTAAGTCTACCCGTTACTTGCGCATTGATTTTTCCTCTTTCTCGAAAGATGGGTCTGATTTTACTGAAGGCCTTGAGGGACACGAGTCCAAAAATCAAAACCGGCAATAACACAAAGGCAGTCATCGAGGGACTGATGGAAATCAACAAGACCAAGGAAATGATCGCTGCCAATCCGCCGCCGATCATTTGGGCAAAGCCTGTTCCTACCAGGTTTCGAACCCCTTCTACATCGGTCATGATGCGAGATACCAGCTCCCCTGTTTTGGAATTATCAAAAAATCGAATGGGCAACTTGATGATGTGCTGCTGCACCTTGGACCGCAATTTGGAAATCAAGTGCTGCGCTTCCACACTTAGTATTTGAGTGAGGGAATAGGAAGTAACCGCCTGCACAAAGATGGCGAGCACCACTGCTAGGATCAACCATTTCAACCGCTCCAAGTCATTGCTTGGAATTACTTCATCTATCAAAAATTTGGTTGCACCAGGCAGGACCAAACTTGCAATTCGGCTGATGATGATTAGAATGAGGCCTATAAAAAGTTGTTTGCGACGTGGCCAGATGATGGTTGAAAATACTTGACGGATGGTGACTCTACGTTCCTGCTTAGGTGCCATGAAATTGAAAATAAAGGAGGTATGGGGAATAAAAAAGCCTGTTACTGAAGAACAGGCTTTGTGTTTTTTGAGTAGATCGCTTTAGTTGGATTTGGTCAACACATTCGATATCAAGGAAACTTTTTCGATCGGTTCAGAGGCATTGGAATAAATACGAACCACCGAATTTTGCTTACCTACCTTTCCAGTGGAATTGAAGGAAACCTTGATTTCAGCAGATTTTCCAGGTGCTACTGGCTCCTTTGGCCAGCTAGGTACCGTACAACCACAGGTTGCCGCTACATTGGAAATGATCAAAGGTTGCTTACCTGTATTGGTCAATATAAAGGTATGTGCCACTTGTTGTCCCTGTGTGATATCCCCAAAGTCCTTGGAATTTTCTTTAAAGGTGATGACAGGACCTGATTCTTGAGCCTGAACTTGAGTTGCAAGCGCCAAAACAAAGAAGCTGAAAAGAAGTGCTATTTTTTTCATGAGCATGTGGTTTAATAGTCAAATATTCAAATTTTGATGGAGTCTTCAAAGAAACAGAAAGGAAATAGATTAAATTTCCATTGCTCCCATAATCTTAAATTCATCCAGAGTTCAGTTAGATCAGGCTGAATGAAGCGTTTTAGCGACTAATTCATCGGATCTTCCTCTACCAATCCTCTAACGAAAAAGGTAGGAGAAAAGTTGACCAAGTAGAGTTCTTCCGAAGCTCGAGTCACTGCAGTATACAGCCAACGAACAAATTCGGTATCTACTTGCTCTTCGACCAGGTATCCTTGATCAATAAATACCGCCCTCCATTGTCCGCCTTGGGCTTTGTGACAGGTGATGGCATAGGCAAATTTAACTTGCAGTGCATTTAGATAGGGATCCTTCCGAATGTATTCCATTCGCTCTGTTTTGTTGGCTAGGTCCGCATAATCTTCACTTACCTGAT
>CAMCBC010000115.1 GCA_945872775.1 Spirosoma fluviale
ACCACAACTCTGCCTTGGTTCCATTCTCCTGGTTTCCGAACAAATCTGGCTTGCTTCTCTGCTTTGATAAGGTCATACAGGGAGGCAAGGGTACGGTTGCCATCGCGGCCCATTTTGGCGTCTGGATGGAGGGCGTCGTCGAGAATTTGGTACTCTAGACCGATCGCGGATCCTGTATTGCCTTCTGCCAAGGTGACGAAATACTTTACGCCACTATTTGCCCCGTCGGTGAGTTTGAAGTCAAAAGCGAGATCAAATGCACTGTACTGCTCGGTGGTGACGATATCTCCAAAAGTTCTTGCTTCACTGCCATCGGACTTTTGGATGGTTAAGATTCCATCTTCAATGGTCCATCCTTCTTTTGGGAAGGCTTCTTTTCGAGCGCTTTCCCAACCTGTAGAAGAAACTCCATCAAATAGGAGTTTCCAGCCTTGCGATTTCTCCTCTGGCGTCAATTTATTTTTTACGGTGCTGACCACAAAAACAGGGTTTTTGAAAGCCAGTGGGCTTAGGTTTTCAGTTTGTATGCGCACATTCCTAAAATAGGTTTTTCTTCCTTCATCTTCCTTATTTTGGATGCTGTGTACCTGAAGCCCAATAAAGCCTCTAGCGTCGAGGTCATCCACAAAGTAGGCTACTTCCTGTCCATTGACCCAGGTTTTAATGGTATTGCCTATTGATTCAATGCGGTAGCGATTCCATTCGCCTAACTTAAATGCCGCCTTGGCTGCAGGGTTGAGATCCAAAGGATAGAACCAGCCGCGTCGGGCTTCATCATAGATTCCTCCAGACCAGGCCCGGGGAGTTGGATCTGCTTCTACTTGATAGCCATAAACCAGGCCTTTGCCTCCTTGACCCGCAGGATCAAATTGACCACGGGTCATAATTCCACTATTGGAGGAGATATGGCTGATTTTGAGATCTAATTCGAGGATAAAATCTCCGTAGAGCTCTTCGGTAATCAAAAAAGTGTTTCCTGTTCCAAAGACAGCAGATCCTTCGATTATTCCATCTTGGACAGTAAAAGTGGCTTTACCTGCTACAGCTTTCCAACCACTCAGGTCTTTGCCATTGAATAGGTTTTTCCAGTTACCGTCTTGAGCTTGTAACGAAAAAGTAAGTAGGAAAAGGAGAAAACTTGTTAAAAAACGAGATTGCATGAAATCTTGGGTTTAATGTTATTTTATAGCTTCCGAGTTGTGGGCACCAAATTGGAAATCAAGATACAAAATCTAGTTGATGTGTTGCTAGTCTGAACCTGTGGAGTAGTGAGGATTTTTTTGAATTCCCACAGAAAGCATTATCCGTTTACTACTTTTGTGCATGCTTGATTTCAATACTAAAGGAAAAGTTTTTATTACCTGCAAGGATCGTTCAGTGACTTACCTTGAGCAGGAAGTGCGTGAATTGGGTTTCATCCCCGTATCCGTCACGCGTACAGGCCTAGAGGTTCTTGCCTCGCTGGAGGAGTGTATGGACCTCAACCTGCACCTGCGCACCGCCTCTCACGTGCTCTACGAGATCAAATCCTTTTACCTCCGAAATGCGGATGATATCTACCGACGCTTCAAGGCCATCCCTTGGGAGGATTATTTGGATGTAGATGGGTATTTTTCAGTTAACTCGGTTGCCGAAAATGAATCAATCACTACGCCATTGATCGTGAATGTGAAGGTAAAAGATGCCATTGTCGATCGTTTCCGGGAGTTGAAGGGGAGGAGACCCGACTCGGGATCTGACTTCTCCGGATTGGTAATCCAAGTGTATTGGAAAGAAACGCAAGCCATCGTCTATTTAAATACTTCGGGTGAAACGTTGGCTAAGCATGGCTACCGCAAAATCCCAGGAAAGGCACCCATGATGGAAGCCTTGGCTGCAGCCACAATTTTTGCCACCGAGTGGAATACGCGTGTTCCTTTTATCAATCCCATGTGTGGATCGGGTACCTTGGCGATTGAAGCAGCACTCATTGCTTCCAAGCGCTATCCAGGTTTGTACCGAGAGGACTATGCTTTTCAGCATATTTTAGGTTATACCCCTGACTCTTTCCTTGCCAAAAAACAAAAATTAGAAAATAAAATCATTCACGATCCAGGAGTCCGCATCATTGCCTCCGATATATCCTTGCAGGCGATTTCCTTTGCTCAAGAAAATGCAGCCTTTGCGGGTGTGGACCATATGATTACTTTTCAAACAGGAGATTTTGCAGAAACTGAAATTCCTGAGAAACCGCGAGGGGTGATTATGTTCAACCCCGAATACGGAGAGCGTCTTGGGGAGTTGGGGGAATTGGAGGAAACCTACAAGCGGATGGGTGACTTTATGAAGCAAAAATGTGCGGGTTACCGAGGATATATCTTTACAGGCAACATGGATTTGGCCAAAAAAGTAGGCCTAAAAGCAAGTCGGCGAATTGAATTTTGGAACGGAACAATCGACTGTCGCCTGCTGAAGTACGATATGTACGCAGGGAAGGGAAGTGAATAGGCGATTGAATGAATAGTTTTTATCCCGGTTTATTTTTTTACCAATCCTCCTATTTTCTTTTCTATTCTAAAAGATATACGCTTATTTAATGCGACTTAAGGAGTGCTCACCTAGTAAATCAGGTGGATTTCTGATTCTTTGGCCATTGATTTTATGCGCTATTTTCTAGCTTTTTTCTTAGTTCTAGGGCTTCATTTGTCTTGTTTTTCACAGACAATCACCGGGACAGTGCGAGAAAAGGGTTCCGGCCTTCCACTTCCCTATTCTAATGTTTTTGTCAACAACACCACTATAGGTTCGGCTACTGATGCAGCTGGACGATTTCGAATAAGCGGTGAATTTTCTACCGATATTGAGTTGGTAGCCAGCTTTGTAGGGTATGTAACGGAAGTAAAGGCTATTTCATTTCGAAAAAAAGGAGAGGTCCAAGTCGATTTTGATTTGGCATTCAATGAGTCCAATCTCACTGAGATCGAACTCAAAGCCAAGCGGGATAAGTCCTGGGATCGGGAGTTTCGTCGATTTGAAGAGGTGTTTTTGGCATTACCCGATGATCCCTATCTAAAGCAAGTCAAGATAGAAAACCCTTGGGTATTGGAGTTTGAGAACATCAAACCTAAAAAAGGGCCGAATTACCTTCAAGCTTCTGCAGGTCAACCCTTGAAAATCACCAATGAGGCATTGGGTTATAAGATCGATTACTACCTTCAAGATTTTAGGTTGGTGCGTAATGGTTCTATGTTTTACGGGCAAGTTTTTTATTTACCGACTTCCTCCTCAGATCCTGTTCAGCTAAAGGATTGGGAATCCAGTAGGGAAGCCAACTACCAGAGTTCCTTGAGGCATTTCAATTATTCGGTATTGATCAACACCTCAGACTCGCTCCATTTTAAGGTTTTTCGTACCCCTCCTGAGCAATTAGGTCGAGTCAGGACCAATGATTTTAACGAAGAATTGGAGGAGTCAATTTATCCGATCTCGTTGGATTCCATATTTCGCAAGCCCCTCGGAAATGGAAATTACCGGATTTACCTCCAAGATAGGCTGGAAATTCACCACCTTGAAAAACCTTGGCGGAACGACTATTACACCAATGTGTACCATGCCATCAGTTGGATTCAAGCGCCGGATGGCTACTACGATATTGACAAAAAGGGCACCTTGATTAACCCCACTCAATTGGTGCTTTCGGGTTACCTGAGTCGTCAGCGTATGGCTCGGATTCTTCCTTTGGACTTTGAACCCAATCGAGGATTTGTAGCTCAACAGACCCCCGAGGAGGTTTTGAATAGTCCTGCCATTCGACTCAATAGACTACGAGAGAAGGCTTGGTTGACCACCAACAAACCGTATTTCTATCCTGGTGAAACGGTTTGGATGGGAGGGAAGATGCTCTATCAAGACCAGAATGTAGCCGACTCCCTCAGTCAAGTGCTGTATGTGGACTTGATCAATCCAGCTGCTGAAATTGTTCAATCTGCAACGTTTCCAATCGAAAAAGGTAAAATTTCAGGTGGGCTAGAATTAGCAGCGGATTTACCTCCGGGTGATTATGCGCTGCGAGCCTACACCCATTGGAATCAGAATTTTGGAGCACTAGATCAGTTTGTGGCGCCGTTTCTTGTGATGAAACCTGGTTTTAAGCCTAGGGCGGAGCAACTTGAAACTCAATCCTTCCAAGGAGAGATCAGTGTTAGTCCAGAGATTTCGATAACAGATTCTGTTCCTTACCGAATGATGGATTTGAATTTGGAGTTTCTGGATGAGTTTCAAAATCCGATTGCTGGAGAATTTGTGCTTGCGATCACGGACGCGGAAGCAGTTTCAGCAATTCAGCCAAGCATTTCGCTAGAAGAGGGGTTGAATTGGTTGGATAATAAGCTTCCAGATGATTTCAATTCAGCGCTTACATTTCCTATTGAATACGGGATTTCGGTGAAGGGAAAATTTACTCCAGATAACAAGCGGCGCCCAGCACTCAATCCGATCACGGTAGTGCGGGGAGATTTGGAGGACTATGGACAAGTGATGACCGACTCTTTGGGTAATTTTTGGGCCACAGGCTTAGTATTTAAGGATACTGCCCAAATTGCAGTTGCTGCCTTGGATTCAAAAATGAAGGCATTTGGGTCGGTGGAACTGCAGCCTTTCCCCAAACTTGTATTTGCTGAAACCTTCCCGAAGAATTCCTATATCCTGGAACCCATACCAACCGAGATTCCGCTATTGGATAAATCGGGTGATTACACGCTTCTCGAAGAGTTTGTGAAAGAGGAAAAAGTACTGGAATCGCAGGGTGGTTCTGATGATCGGTATGGTACGCCTACCCAGCAAGTAAGTGGCGAGGCGCTTGAAAAAGAAACCATGGGGCAAATCTTGGGGCGTTTGGGTTTCAACCTGAGTTCCTTAAAATTTAGGAATTACACTTACGGGGAGGCGACGGGTACTCCGCTCTTAATCCTCGATGGTTCGGCCATGCCATTTATGGAAGCAAATGAGTTTAGGGAAACACTACTCGGATTTGAGCCTTCTCAACTCGCATCCATCAAAGTGTATGCGGACAATCTAGGCAAGTCAATATTTGGTATGGCAGGCTATGCTGGAGTGATTCAGATCGATACAAAAAATGGTTTTCGAACTGGCACGGAAACTGACAGCAAATTCAAATCAGAAGGTTTCCAGATTTTCGATATTCCGGGTTTTACTGACTTCCCAGCCTTTGATAAAAACCCTCCCTCAGACCAATTTTTGAAGAAAAAGCCAACGCTCTATTGGGAACCTGCTTCTCAAACTTCCGATGGCTCATATCATGCCAAAGTAAAAGTACCTTATGGGGTAAAGACGATTCAGATTCGGGTAGAGGGGCTAACACTGGATGGTGAGGTTTTTTCTAAAGTGATGAAGATGGAGTTCTAGAATCCACGGGTTCCACCCGCGGTTAATCAAGGTTCGACCCTTGCAGGGTCTTCCTAATTTTTCACTTAAACAAAAAAAACCGCAGAGAGCTACCTCCGCGGTTTTTGTTTTTACTCTTATTACTGCTTACTGAAGTTGACTGCTCAGCTGACTTATTTTTTTGCTAAGGTCAAGAATTGCATTGGCATAGCGCGTATCCCATTCTTCCAATCGGCTTGTATTCTTGATCGCCACTTCGTATTGTATACCTGGAAGGATCCAAGAAGCATAGCCAGAGAAGGGATCGTTGCACACATACAAGGACTTGTACCATTCCCCATAATACATCCCCTTGGGATCTATCCAGCTTTTTTCCAAGTCGATCAACCCAGCATTTATTTTTTTCAAGTTCGCTGCCGTAAGTTTTTCTGCAGCAAGCGCATTTTGAAGGGAGTTTTTGTAGACTTCCGAACTTTCTTCTAGGGTCTTTAATGCAGTTTGCACCTGATCAAACCCAGTGAAATTTGCATCCATGGCTTTTACATTCTTTACTGCCTGCTCAAAATGCCCTTTCAAATCTTTGGCATAGCGCGGCACATCGTAAGGAATGATCGTTGCATTGGCTTGACGGATGGCCACTAGGCCAAACACTTGCGCCACAGCACCGCCCATTTTAAAGCTTGGATCAGAGAACTTGCCATAATAGTGGATGTTGTCGTAGTTGGAGTGGTAAGCTGTATTTCCTCCAGAGCCTCCGCTCAAAGACGGAATACCTACGTGCATGTAGAAGGCAATGTGATCAGATCCACCACCCAAATTCCCAATTCCTGGCTCTGGATTTTTTCCTGCCCAAATTTCAAACACTGTTTTTGCTGAATCTGGGTACATTACCTCCTTGGAAGCATCGATAATTAGTTTTTTCAAGGTTGGTGCTGCTGAAGCACCAAAATTTCGCCCAGAGGCACCTCCGTCAAAGTTCATGTAAGAAATGGCTTTTGCACCCAATTCTTTTCTCAAATGTTCCACCCATTCGGTAGATCCAATTACGCCCTGCTCTTCAGCATCCCAATGTCCAATCAAGATGGAACGGGAAGGCTTTTGGCCATTTTTGTACAACTCGCCCAAGGCCTCCGCAAAAGTTAATAGCATCGCGGTACCAGAATTCGGGTCGGTAGCACCAAATGACCAAGCATCGTAGTGGCTACCCAGGATAATCCATTCGTCTGGATGATCTTTTCCAATAAAGGTACCTACGACATTGTTGGCACGGATAAATTCTGGTTTTTGATCCACCATGACTCGTACCTTCAAGTCGGCACCGCCTGTCAATTTGTACGAAAAGGGAAGACCTCCTTGCCATGCTGCAGGTACATCCGCGCCATTCATTCGGCTCAAAATTTCTTTGGCAGCACCGTAGCCAATTGGAGTTACGGGGATGGTGTGAAAATCTACCGTTGCTGGGTCATCTCGTTTCACCTTTTCTGGCCCATCTAAAGGCAGTGCGGGTCTATTGGGAGTTAATGGGTCACCCGTAAAGTCCAAGGTCAACATAGATCCCCGTTGGATTGTGGTTTCGTTGTAAAAAGGGCCTTTGGGATACACATCTCCTCTGGTAAATCCAGAATCCTTTGGGTCGGTGTACACCACCAAGCCAATCATGCCGTTTTGCTCAGCAAACTTAGCCTTGTAGCCACGGAAGTTGCCCCCATAACGAGCAATAGCTACTTTTCCTTTTAGTGGAACGCCCATTTCTACCAGTTTCATGAAATCTTCACGGGTTCCGTAGTTGACGTAGACCACTTCGGCTGTGACGTCGCCGCTGCCTGAGAAGGCATTGAAGCCAAGGTGTAATCTTGGATCTGTGGAGAAAGGATCTTCTGCAAGTTCCCCTTCTTTTTGAGAAAGGGTGAGTTGCAAGGGACTAACGATTTGGAGTTCAGACTTTCCTGGGTGATTGGGTAAATACACATCGTAGGGCCATACTTTAACATCCATCCCTGCCTTGGACATGACTTGCACCATGTAATCTTTCACCAACTCATTTTCAGGGGTACCTGTGATGTGTGGATTTTTGGTGAGTTCGGTGAGGTGAACTTTAAATTGATCGTAGTTGACAGCTTTGAGGTAGTCCGCTTCAAATTTCTTTTGGGATGCAAGTTTGGATGTGAAAAATCCATCTTGCTGTGCCTGCACATTCAAGGAAAGGAGGGATGCTGCAGCGAGGTAAAGTAATTTTTGTTTCATAGATTGTTGGTGATTCCTGAAAAACTTCTTGGGGAACCTTCAAGTTAGAATTTTTGGCAAGGAAATAAAAAAGGCCATGGGGTTTTTCCATGGCCTGTAGTTTTAATTAGTTTTCAATCCGGGAGACCTTTCTAAAAACTCTTGGTACAGTCGGATATGTCGGTTGGACATTGGGATTCGATATCCATCGATAAACACGTGCATGATCTGTGATCTTGTCTCAAAAGGATCACCTGTGGACACAATCAGGTTGGCACGCTTGCCAGCCTCTACAGATCCATATTGATCTGCTACGCCAAAGATTTCAGCAGGGTTGATGGTTACTGCTTTCAATGCTTCTTCTTTACCTAATCCATAAGCTGCGGCAAAGGCAGCGTGAAAGGGTAGGTTGCGCACATTTTCTTCATCATCTGTACGAAGTGCAACTTTTACTCCTGCTTTTGCAAGTAATCCTGCATTGGCGTAAGGCGTATCGTAGCGATCAGAAGAACGGGTTGGTAGCTCTTGAACTGGTCCAGTGACTACTGGAATCTTGGCTTTGGCAATCTCGTCTGCCACTCTCCAGCCCTCGGCAACACCTGTGAAAATCACCTTGATGTTTTTTCCTTCCACCCATTTGATGGCTTGCTGGATATCTGAAGCTGCATTGACCTCGATAAGTAGTGGGAGTTCGCCAGAAATCACTTTGGACAGCTGCTCCATTTCAGGGAAGTAGGTAAGTGCTGCACCTGAATTTTTAAGTTCAAGGTAAGATTTGGCATTATCCCAGATGTCGTTGGCTTCTTTTAGTGCCTTTTCACCATCCTTTTTAATGTCCTCATCGGACCTGCGGTCAAAACGACCACGTCTTCCCGAACTTGGGAAAATCATAGCTACAGCTTTGAAGCCACCATACATTTGGTCTGGGGTATAGCCATTCAGGTTGATTAGGGCTGCAGTGCCTGGGAATAGTCCCCCGGAAGGAACTGTAAGCACTGTAGTAACACCAGATACTCGGGTCACCCCAATCGCCTCAGAATTTGGATTTACCGTGGTCAAGGCTTGCATGTTCGGAGTAACATTTCCTACATCGGCATAGTCTACGGTTTCAGGTACGGAGCTCACTTCCACCAATCCTAGGCGAGTACCGCCATCGATGATTCCTGGATA
>CAMCBC010000116.1 GCA_945872775.1 Spirosoma fluviale
AGGCTGCAATTTAGGAAAAAAAAGTGAGTTCTGGAGAGGATAGAGCAAAGACTTTGCGATCCTTTTTTTTGAAAAATAGCAGAATTTTAAACCGAATAATATTTTGAATTTTTGATGTTTATTAGGATCAAAAAAAAAAAATTGAAACTTTAAAATCATCATGTGAACTTGTAGACAAGCTTTTGAGATTTTTTGATTATTTATTTAATTCTTTTTTAAAACAAATTTTTTTCCGTAAACTTATCACGTAGTAAAGTTAGTTAACATCAACCAAAACCAAAAAACTTATGAATTACACCTTATTGGCGGATCTAGTCGGACTTGACAAGATCATCAATTCAGATCCCGTAGCGATTACCTTCTTCATTGGGTACATGGCTATGTTCGCTTCTGCAGTATTCTTCTTTGCAGAGCGATCCTCAGTAGATGGAAAGTGGAAGCTTTCCCTGTTGGTATCCGGACTTATCACCGGTATCGCAGCAGTACATTACTACTACATGAGAGATTTCTATCTACAAACTGGAGCTAGCCCAACGGCTTTCCGTTACGTAGACTGGACCTTGACTGTACCTTTGATGTGCGTTGAGTTCTACTTATTAACTAAGCCTTTTGGTGCAAAAGGTGGTACCCTTTTCAAGTTGATCGTCGCTTCAATCGTGATGCTAGTGACAGGTTACATCGGAGAAACTTCCGGACTTGACAACAACATCATGTGGGGTATCCTTTCAACTCTAGGTTACTTGTACATTGTGTATGAAGTATTTGCTGGAGACATCGCCAAATTGGCAAGCAGCTCTAACAGTGCATCGCTTGGAAGAGCAATGTTCTTGTTGAAAATCTTCATCACTTTGGGTTGGTCAATCTACCCTATCGGTTACATGGTTCTTCCAGGAAACCTTCTTTCTGGTATGTTTGAAGTAAGCTCTATTGACTTGTTCTACAACTTGGCTGATGCGATTAACAAAATCGGTTTTGGTTTGGTAGTATACTCAGTAGCAGTTGCTGAAAGCAGCAAGAAATAATTAAACTAAAAGCTGCCTGTACGAAAGTGCAGGCAGCTTTTTTGTACCTATGAAAAAATACGACTACATACTAGCTGGAGGAGGATGCGCAGGTTTGAGCCTGGTCTATCATCTGCTAGAAAGTAGTTTGAAAGATTCCCAAATCCTCATCATAGATCCAAACCAGGGGGAGATTCCCAACAAAACCTGGTGCTACTGGAGCAAAGAGGCCTTATCCATACATCCCCAAGCTGCGCGCTTCTCGTGGAATTCGTTCTACCTCAAAGATTCAACCCAGCAGCTTACCCAGCCATTAAGTGGATTGTCTTACCATCACCTCAACTCACATGACTTTTATGCCCATGTGCTTGAGAAAATTAGACAGTTTCCCAATGTCCATTTTTTAAAGGAAGAGGTGGTAGCACTTACCCCTGCAGGAACCGAAATGCATGTTTCCACAAAAGATTCCGGTACCTACAATTCCTCCTTTGTTTTTGATTCACGTATAGCATCAACAGATTTAGATCAATCTATTTTAAATCAGGTTTTTATAGGAATTCGTATTAAGGTTTCTGAACCGCTATTTGATCCCAAAAAATGGGGATTAATGGATTTTGAAACCCGCAATTCCAATGGATTTGATTTTGTCTATACGCTCCCCTTCTCCACACAGGAGGCACTCGTCGAATACACCGCCTACACCACGGAGGAGCGAACTGAGGAGGCTCTCTTAAAAGAACTTGAAGCCTTCCTTCACCTAAAATATGGCCCAATAGCCTACGACATTCAGTTTCAGGAATCTGGAAAAATCCCGATGAGCACCCGGCAGTTGGCCAGTGCTGTTAGTCCTCGACACATTCTTATTGGAACAGCAGCTGGCTGGACCAAGCCTTCTACAGGCTATACTTTTGCTCCAATCCAAGAGAATTGTGCTGCATTGATCGCTAATCTCGAAAAAGGGATAATCGAAGGCCTCGCTTTCCCAAGAAAAAAGCGATTCATTTTTTACGACAACATTCTTCTGAGCATCGCGCATCATTGGCCAAAACGACTTCCTGCGCTATTTATCAACCTGTTTTCAACTTCATCTCCCGATTTAGTTTTCCGTTTTTTGGCTGAGAAAACGAGTTTCTGGGAAGAAATCAAGCTTCTATCGCGTTTGAAATTTGGGATTTTTCTGAAAGGCCTTACCCGTTATGGCTCGTATTGAATACCCATTCAAAGCCCTTGGACTAGGAATAGCAGTTCTGTTTATCCTGCTTCCTAACCTGCCACAGGAGCTACAATTTGGTATTTTTGCCCTTATCTTATTACTCGTAGGTATTCCGCATGGCGGCATTGATCACCTCATTCACAACCCTGAGATTCGACCAAAAGGGTTAGTTCACTTTATCATCAGGTACCTCCTGCTGATGTCCGCCTATGGATTGCTGTGGTGGCTACTTCCTGTAGCAGCTTTAATTGCCTTTTTGGCGATGTCAGCCTATCATTTTGGGCAATCCCATTTCTTGGAACAAGGACAACTTCAACCAAAAGAAGGGCTGCTATACCTACTTAAAGGTTCCTTCTTTCTTTCCGTAATCCTGTTTGGGGACTGGGAAATGACGCAGGAGATTTTAAGTCCAATACTTACGATTTCGATACCCGAAACTTACCGATTGTTAAGCATGGGCCTATTGTTAGCTTGCTCCTTACTTGCCCATGGCTGGAAAAATCGTTCGCTCAACTTGGGAGATGCTTTAGACTATTTGATCCTGGCTCCTATGCTGTATTTCAGCCCACTCCTAATCAGCTTTGCAGTGTACTTTGGCTTTTGGCATTCACTTCCGAGCATGCTCGCAGAATACAAGTATTTGAGTCAACACCCAACCTTCAACTCTCCACTAAAATTCGGGAAGCAGCTTCTTCCCTTCTCAGGAATTAGCCTGATAGGAATTACGGCTATCTTATTCGTTGGATTGGAATTTCTAGACTCCAGCCAACTCTACCTGCTCTTTTTTGTGATGATCTCCCTGATTTCACTTCCACATATCCTGTACATGGATACTTTTTTGAAGGAAAAATTTCAAAATTGACCTGTAGTCAACATTACTAAGGTGCAGGCTTCTAGGGCTTCAATTCCAGCGTCTTCGGCTTTTTGAAAAAATAAGGGATTCTCGGTTCCTGGATTAAAAATGATCCGCTTGGGACCAAGACCAATCAGGTAATCGATCCATTCCGATTGATTTGAAGGACCCAAATAAAGCGTAATGGTGTGGATTTCCTCCAAAGCTGGCTTTAGTCGCAAATCCAAAATTTCCTCTCCAAAAACCATCCCCTTCTTTATTCCAATAGGTACGAAGGGAATCCCTTTGGTTTGCAACAGCTCTGCTGCACGGTAGGCATAGCGTTCGGGATTGTCGGTGGCACCGACCACCAAGGTCAATTTGGACTTATTTGGCACGCTGTCCATAGTGTCTGTCCCGCTCAAAAGTATCCATGTGCCGATGCTTTTTACTCTCGTAGATATCGTCGAGGGTAAGCAGGATTCCGGTTTCTTCTACTTCCCCAAACTCGTCATTTAAGGCGGTTCCAAAATTTTTCATGCTTGGAGATAGGTTCATGTAGGCGTTGATGAGTGGTGGAATGTTTTCACCTAAGGCTCGGATCTTCCCATTGAGTACCTTGTAGCCCTCCTTGTAGTCCAGTCCTTCAAAGGGGTTGGGCTGTGAAAGAATGTCAGTTTCATAGCTTAACCTTAACTTTTCTTTAGGAGTTACTAATCCTTGATTATCAGAAAAATAATGGTTCATAAAATAGAGCAACAAATCGCGCCCTTCCCGATTGTAATGCGGGTACATGGTTACCTTCCCAAACAAGTATTTGATGTTGGGATTTAGTAGTACGACAGCTCCCAAGCCATCCCAAAGGTTGTCCAGACTAAACATTCCTTTGCGATTGTCCAAACTAGGTTGGTAGCTAGGTTGAACGAAAGATCTCCCCAACTCTAAGGTATACGGCAGGTAGTCTTGGATGAACTTTTGAGAAAAATTAAACAAATGGGAGGTGGAAAGTTGGATTTCCCCATCGGGTCCAAGGGCGTCCTTGCAACAAATGAGGCGATACCCTGCCACAATCTGCTCATCCTCCTCATTCCAAGTGACCAGCTGCTCGTAGCAAGTTTCACTCGTGTCGTTCACATCTAGGTCCATCTCCATCCCTGTCCCCCCTCCAGCAGCTCGAAAGGTCAACTCCCGAAGTCTACCAATTTCCCGCACCACATTCGGCGCATTGTGGTAATTGACTAGGTAAACTACATTATCTCCATTGTTGGTGTAGCGAAGAAAACGTGCAGGGCTTAGCTCGGCCTTGAGAAGCTCCCGATCTATTGGCGAAATAAGTTCAGCAGCCTTAGTCATTCGATTTTCCAAGTTCATACACTTTCGATTTCATCTCCTCCGCCCACTCGGCGTCAGATTTGCTGTCGTCAAAATAGGTATAGGGCACAGGCTTTCCAAGCGTGAAGTGAATTTTGCCTTTGCGCTGCTTGTACATTTCATCCACCAGCCAAAACATTTCTAGGTTGACCTTCAATCCTATCTTCTTCCTAAAGTTGCTAAGATTATAAAAAAAAGCAGAATTTCTTCCGGAGATATGGGTAGGAATGACATCCAAATTGTATTGCTTGGCTTTTGCAACAAAGCTTTTTTTCCAGAGCAAATCCTTAATTCCCTCCTCTTGCTTCCTCGAAACCAGTCCTGCAGGAAAAATCAATACCACATAGCCCTGAGCGTAAACTTCCTCAATGCGCTGGTTGGCTGCAGCTGAATTTTTTCCAAACTTGTTGACGGGTACAAAAAGTGGTTCAAAGTTGTTGAAGGTCATCAGCAAGTCATTCACCAGAATGCGCACATCTGGACGTATTTTACCGATCGCCTGCACAAAAGCGATCCCATCCATTCCCCCAAGTGGATGGTTGGAAGCCAAGATCACTCCCCCAGTTTTCGGGATATTTTCTGCTCCACTTACCGTGACATCCATCTCAAATTCCTGGATCAAGGCATTTGCAAAGTCCCAACCCTTTTTGTTGAGGTGCTTATTTAAGACCGAATTCAGCCATTCTTCGTGGGTCACCCGCTTCACATAGCGAAGCAAAAATCCAGGCATCCACTTTAAAAGCGCTGGATTTTTTAGGGCAATGGCCTTTTCTATATCAATAAATTTCTGAGACATACAGGAACAAAAGAGCGAACAATTAATTACCTCCTTGTGGGTGACAAACTGAGGCAACAAGTCAAAAATAGAAAAAATCTAGCTTCCAAAGCTGTTCTTAAAAATAGGTTTTCTAGGTTCCTGAAAACCAAGTACCTTAGTTGGTAGGAATACTCCAAAAAAACTCCATGAATCTAGTCCTTACAGGCAGTACCTCCGGTATCGGATGGGAAACCCTCCTCGCCCTGCTCCCTCACTTCGACCGCGTTTTTCTTCCCGTACGGAATCAGTCCAAAGCAGAGAAACTCATTCAGTCCCTGCAGGGAAAAGAAAAAATTATTTTGATCCCCATGGACCTAAGCCTGATGGCAGAAGTAAAAAAAGGGGCGGCATCATTAATAAGCCAATGCGACGAAATCCACGTACTCATCAACAACGCCGGAGGCATGTACCCTGGAGGAAAGTGCAGCGAAGAGGGAATTGACCTGAGCTTTGCAACCAACCATCTGGGACATTTTTTACTGGTTCAAGAGCTCCTCCCCGCCTTGCTCAAAGGAAAAGCAAGAGTTATCCAAGTCAGCTCCGAGGCACACCGCATTGCCCAAAACCCAAGCAAGGATTTTTCACTTAAAAAATCAAGCAATACCGTTTCTGCATATGCTATAGTCAAATTATACAATATATTGTTTACCAAAGAATTAATTTCAAGATATTCAAGTGAAGGATTAACTTCCTATGCCCTCCATCCTGGAGCAGTACGCACAGCTTTTGGCTCGGAGGCTTCGGCTTGGGCCAAGGGCTTGATTGCCTTCACCAAGCTATTTTTTATCTCCCCTAAAGCCGGGGCAGCCACCTCTATCTTCTTGGCTACCACACCAAAGGAAAGTCTTAAAAATGGGGGCTATTACAAAAACAAAAAATTAAGCATCCCTTCTACCCTTGCCCTAGATAGTCAACTTGGAAAAGGGCTCTGGGATTTCAGTGTGAAAGAAATAGGTCGAGTATTGGGCAATGCTGGCCCTGAAAAGCAGGAAGAAAACGACTAAATTCTGTAGTTTTGCAGCAATGAAAGACTTGATCCTCTCCCTTTGCCCAGGCCCTTGGACTGACTACGAACTGATCGACACAGGTGGCTTCGAAAAATTGGAACGTTTTGGCAAATTTATCCTCAGCCGACCTGAACCCCAGGCGATTTGGGACAAGTCTCTCCCCGATGCGGATTGGAAAAAGCTGGCTCATGCCCACTTTGCCAAAGAAAAAAACAACCCCGAAAAAGGGCAATGGCAGCAGCTTAAGGCTATGCCGGATCACTGGCAACTCCCCTACGAAAATGCGGAAGGGCTAAAAATGACCCTCAATCTATCCCAAACCTCTTTCAAACACATTGGAGTATTTCCTGAGCAGGCTGTCAATTGGGATTACCTGTACACCAAGCTAAAGGCATTTCCTCAGCCCAAACCCAAAGTTCTCAACCTGTTTGGCTACACTGGAGCATCAAGTGTGGCGGCAAGAGCTGCCGGTGCAGAGGTATCGCACCTGGATTCGGTGAAGCAGGTGGTCACCTGGACCAAGCACAACATGGAGTCCTCTGGCCTAGATGGCATCCGCTGGATCGTGGACGATGCCATGAAATTCATCAAACGCGAAGCACGGAGAGGAAATGTATACCAGGCCATCATTCTGGATCCTCCCGCCTACGGAAGAGGTCCTGAAGGGGAAAAATGGATCCTAGAAGAGCAGATTAATGAGCTCCTCAAGACTTGTAAGGAGATTCTAGACCCCAAAGATCACCTCCTATTGCTCAACATGTATTCCTTGAGCTTTTCCTCCATTATCGCCGCCAACTTGATCCAATCCAATTTTGGAGCGGTGAAGCATGCCGAACAAGGAGAACTTTACCTGCAAGAAACACAAGGAAAGAAACTTCCTCTCGGAATTTTCTTCCGGTTTTCAAGTTTTTGACCTTGATTCAAAAATGAATAACCGCAACCTATTTTTAGCTCATTTGGCGCAAACGACGGATTTCCCACTCGCCATCGAGGTGGTCAAAGCGGAAGGGGTCTACCTCTACGGTCCCAATGGGGAGCGCTACCTAGACCTCATCTCTGGAATAGGGGTAAGCAACGTAGGCCATCGCCACCCCAAAGTAACCGCAGCGATCCACCAGCAAGTAGATGCCTACCTCCACGTCATGGTTTATGGGGAATACATCCAATCCCCCCAGACGCTACTCGCAAAAGCCTTGGTGGACACCCTCCCTCCTTCCCTAGACAATGTCTATTTGGTGAATAGCGGTTCGGAAGCCATCGAAGGCGCCATGAAGTTGGCCAAGCGCTACACCAACCGGCGCAATTTAATCTCCTGTACGAATGCCTACCATGGCAGCACCCAAGGTGCACTCAGCATCGGCGGCAACGAAGAATTCAAGCGCGGCTACCGCCCCCTACTCCCAGGCACTTCACAGATTTTTTACGGGAGCTTTTCAGATTTGGAAAAAATCACAGAAGACACTGCAGCCGTACTGATTGAAACGATCCAAGGCGAGGCAGGTATCCGCGTGGCCTGTACCAATTATTTTCAAGCACTACGCGCTAGATGTACTGAAGTGGGCGCCTTACTTATCCTGGATGAGATTCAGGCTGGATTCGGTCGAACAGGCACGTTCTGGGCATTCGAACAGTTTGACATCGTCCCAGACATTCTCGTTTGCGCCAAAGGAATGGGTGGAGGCATGCCGATTGGGGCTTTCATCGCCAATAAGGACCTCATGGGGGTTTTTAAAAACAATCCTCTCCTAGGCCACATCACCACCTTTGGAGGTCATCCTGTATCTGCAGCAGCCTCCCTAGCCACCCTAAAGGTGCTTCAAGAAGAAAACCTGATCGAACAGGTGCCTGCAAAAGCCAAACTCTTCAAGTCCCTCCTCATACATCCACAAATCAAAGCCATCCGAAACCAAGGACTCATGATGGCCCTTGAATTTGAATCCTTTGACGTACTCAAACCCATCATCGACCGCGCCATAGCACTGGGGGTCATCACCGATTGGTTCCTTTTCTGTGACGACAGCATGCGAATCGCGCCTCCACTGACCATTACCCCCGAGCAAATTCAAGAAGCCTGTGCACTGATCCTCCAAGCCATTGATGGAGATTGACCCAACCAACCAAAAAAATAGACCATCCACCTTTCCATTTTTTATCCTAATTTTCACCCTTTCCAAGACGCATTTCAACTTATGAAAACTACGCTACGCATTTTCGGCATCATCCTATTTGTGGTTCTGGCAGCCCTTCTCGGTTTTATTTTCTGGAATAGTCCCCAATACGATGGAGAAGTGCAATTGACCGGATTGACCGAGGAAGTAGACATCCACTTCGACGACTATGCTTAGCGACGAAAAAGTATTGGATATTCCCGCTATCTCCACGGGGTCC
>CAMCBC010000117.1 GCA_945872775.1 Spirosoma fluviale
GTACAACACCGATTTGACTTACAATCTTTTTGGTCCAGTGAATCCATGGGATCGTAGCAACGAGAACACGGCGAATGACTTGGGTACTGCGATGCGCCAAAATCCGTATCTCCACCTGATGGTTCAGTCCGGGTACTTTGATGGGGGTACAGACTACTTCAATGCGAAGTACAGCACTTGGCACATCGATCCAAATGGCAAGCTGAAAAATCGAATTGATTTCAAGGGATACCGTTCCGGTCACATGATGTACCTGAGAGCGGAAGACTTGGCTACCTCCAATGAGGACATCCGTCAATTTATCCAGAAATCTGCTGTAGCTCCTGGAGAAGCTGCAAAATACAAGTAAGCCAACTGTTAGGCTAATTGAAAAAGGGTTCTGATTGATCAGAACCCTTTTTTTATAGTGTTAAGCTCCCCTCGAAGTCTTCAAAGGACCTCAGTTCTTGGTTCAATCCTAGGCTTTGGCCAAGGATGAGAAAAAGGTCTGCCAATGTTTTACCGTCTTGGCGCAGCTGCCGAATGGAATAGGCCCCTGCTGATTTGGATAGCTTGCTTTGATCTGGTCCTTTGAGTAGGGGATGGTGGTAAAAAGTGGTTTTCGCAAATTCTTCCTTTCCTAGAATTCGAGCAAGGTCGAGTTGGGCTAGTGAAGATGGAAATAAATCCTGACCTCGTACAATCAGATCTACCCCAAAATGGAGGTCATCTAAAAGGGAGCTGAGCTGATAAGCGGGAAACAAGTCTTTTTTACGAACAACGTAACAACTCGCTTCTTCTGGAATTAGGGCTGATTTAGGTGTGGCGGGGTAGGCGATGTAATCCAAAAAATCCGCATCCAAGGTGTTGATTCTCCAAGCGGACTCATTTTTGTCTAGAGGCATTCGTCTGTCCAAGCATTGTCCTAAATAGATGCCTCTGGGATCAATTTGAAGGATTTGACTTCGGGTACAGGTACAAGAAAAAGTAAGTTTACTTTGTTCGAGCTGGGCTAAGCCCTCGGTGTAAATGGGCAGTCGATGCACTTGTGACCAGGTGGATTCCAATTCTTTGCTATTTTTTGGGCCTTGGTCAATTTTAATTTCAAGGAAGTCTAATGTATCAAAGATATCCTCTACGTACTCTGGTCTGTAGCGATCACGGTCCAAATCATCGATTCTCAGGAGAATTTTTGCACCGTGTTTCTTTGCCAATGCTTTCGTCAGAAGAAAGGAATAGGCATTGCCTAGGTGTAGGTAACCACTGGGCGTAGGAGCGATACGGGTCTGAGCAAACTTCATGGTTCAAAGGTAAGAGATTCCTGGAAGTGGGCAGGGCATAAAATTGAGCGGAATTAAAGTTCTTTAACAGGAAATCATTTTTCAGCTTATTTGTACTGCCTACTTTTGGATTCCTATGAAGTATTGCTTCTTATTCATTTTCTTTTTTTTGGGGATCATTAGCGTCTGTGCTCAAGGGCGCTATACGGGCAATGTCGTTGATGCTTGGGATAAAAAATACTTGGAAGGGGTGGTGGTCACCAATGCAAAAGGAGAGATTTCTAAAACCAATACCCGAGGTTATTTTTCCATTTCAGCCCTGATGGGTGACACCCTAGTGTTTAGTTTCCCAGGGTTTGTGGAGAAAAAATGGGTTGCTACAAATGAGTATTTCCTCTTTATTGAATTGCAGGATCGTGCCCGTTTGCTTCCTACTTTTCAAGTAAAAGCTGAGCCCTATCGTTTTCGATTTAAGGATGGGAAATTGTACCTCTCCGAAGACGAGCCAGTCGTAGAAAAGCCACTCAGTCAGCAGGTAGGAATAGGAGTTGACTCGACTTCACCCTCCCCAGGATTCGCTATTTATGGCCCGATCAGCTATTTCACCAAAAGAAACCGTGAGCTGCGTGCTTACGAAAAGCGATTGGATTGGGAGCGGCAGCGTGTTGGCTACCTAGAAGTGATTGATTCGGATTCCCTGCGTCAGGAATTGATGAAACAGTACAATCTTGAACGAAAAGCTTGGGATGAGCTGATTTTGCGCTTCAATACCTTTCATGCTGCACATGAATTTTTAGGATGGTCAAAGGACCGTGTTTTAGCAGCATTGAAAGAGTTTCTCCGATTGGAATTTTTGCTCGAAGATTAGCTTTTTCGTTTGAAGGACCAGGTGATGAAAAATCGTGCTACCTCTTCTCCTGCCGTATTTTTGCCGTAGGATACCATGGTGATTTGCTTGCTTTCACCAGGATTTAAGGAATCAACTAAATCAAAAACTTCCGCTCCTTGTTCGCAGCTAAAAGTAGTTTTTGTACTTGCTTTCTTGCTGTATTCTGCACGAAAATCCACTACCAGCATGCTGAATGGACCTTTACCTGCCAGGGCAAGCTGACACAAGGCACCTGTACTGAGTTCGGCAGCACCTGCAAGAGCAGCAAAATAGATGGATTTGAATGGGTTCTGACTTCTCCAGAAATAGGGGATGCTGACCACACAGTGTTGCCGGTCAAGACGAACCATCTTCAATCTCCAGAATACTGCTGTGGGCAATTTGAAAAGCATGGCCCACCAAAAAATAAAGGAGTTCATCATTTTTTTTTGATAAGCTAAAGCAGGGGCTGGTAGCGTCATTTTGGTTTCCATGTTGGCCAAGAGAAGATGATTCTTTGAATTTTGTAAGAAGTTTTAAAATTAATCAAGTTCTTTTAATAATTTTAGGAAGACCACCCTCAGAAAAACCTTCCCATGAAAAAGTTAGTAGCTCTTTTTTGCATAGTCTATGCCTTATCCGCTTGTTCGATTGTCCCACTTACAGGAAGAAGTCAACTAACCATTTTTACAACTCAAGATTTGATGCCATTGGTTAAAGAGGAATACAACGAATCCTTGACAGAAAGTAAGGTATTGACGTCCACCGAAGAAGGCCAAGAAATAGTGAAAGTAGGCAATAAAATGGCCGAAGTAGTGGAAGCGTATTTGATCGAGCAAGGCTATGATTCGTTAGTTAGCGAACTAGATTGGGAGTTTAACTTACTTGAGAATGAGGAAGTAAATGCTTGGTGTATGCCAGGAGGGAAAGTAGCGTTTTATACAGGAATTTTACCCTTTACCAGAGATGAAACGGGCATCGCGGTAATTATGGGGCATGAGTTGGCGCATGCCGTAGCCAATCATTCAGGAGAAAGAATGTCACAAGAAATCCTAATGGAACTCGGTGTAGGCAGTATTGACCTAGCAATGGGCCAAGACCCTACGCTTACCCAAGAAATATTACTCCTTTCTATCGGATTAGCCTCTAATCTCAAAATACTTAGTTTTTCTAGAAAACATGAATTAGAAGCAGATCGCATGGGCTTGATTTTTATGGCCATGGCAGGGTATGATCCACGGGAAGCTCCTGCTTTTTGGGAAAGGATGGCTGAGGATTCTGAAGAGGATGGATTTGATTTTTTATCAACCCATCCTGGACCTTCTCGAAGAATTGAACGACTTAATTCTTTGATGCCTGAAGCGATAGCGATTTATGAGCAATCAAAAGGATTAAAATAGAATTTTAGCGCGCATTGAATCCGCGTAACTTGATTTGGGTGAGTTTTCGTTTGGTGTCCAGTGGAAAATCCCCCTTCATCATCCACTCGTAGTAGCCAGGCTCTTCTTTCAAGGCTTGATCGATTGTTTTGCCTTTGTGCTTCCCAAAATTGAAAATTTCTTGACCTTGGGAGTTGAATACAAACCGGCCAGCCAAGTCTACCATGCGCTCGTTGACTAAAGCATGGATTTTTTTCATGTCATTTTCAAAAACCCCCAAAGTATTGCCCTGTAGATCCTCCACGGATTCGCCAAGGTATCGTTCGATTTGGGCCCGGAATACATCCACTGTCGCCAGCGTATCTGCCTCCGCACTGTGTGCATTTTCTAGTTTCTTTCCGCAGTAGAATTTGTAGGCAGCACTCAAGTTTCTTTTCTCCATCAAGTGAAAGATCTTTTGGGCATCCAGCAGATTTCGCTTGTCGAGATCAAAGTCAATCCCAGACCGTAGAAACTCTTCTACGAGCAAGGGAATGTCGTATTTGAGGACATTAAATCCAGCCAAATCACAGGATCCAATAAATTGAAACACTTCTTGAGCAAGGTCTTTGAAATAGGGCTCGTTTTTGAGGTCCTTATCATACAATCCATGGATCAAAGAAGCTTCCAGAGGAATGGGAATGCCAGGATTTACCCGACGGGTATAGATCTGCTGTCCTCCATCTGGATTCAATTTGACGATTGATATTTCCACAATTCGATCGGTGGAAACGTTGGTGCCAGTCGCCTCTAGATCAAAAAATGCGATGGAATTTTTAAGGTTGAGCTGCATAGGACAAAAATTTTTCTTTGAGGGGTTCGAGGTTCATGTTGTCGTAATTCCCCGAACTCATGAGTAGGAGGTTGGTATCCGTATAGTTTTGCGCCAGCAGGTAATCGCTTAAGGCAGCACTTTCGGTAAATAGCAATAGATCTTGCCGTTTAAATCCTGCTCGTAGCATTTCTTCGGACATCAATTCCAATTTTTTGAGGGCAACCGCATGGGGATTGAGGTAGATAATCGCCACATCTGCCAAATCCATGCTGTGGGCATAGTTGGGAAGAAATTGCGGATTGAGGGAGGAGTAGGTGTGCAACTCTTGTACGGCAAGCAGACGGCGGAAAGGAAATTGATTTTTCACTGCATTTACCGTTGCTTTTAATTTGGAAGGAGCATGTGCAAAATCACGGAAAAGAATGCCTGTATCGTGCTGAACGATGATTTCCTGTCGTTTGGCAGCGCCTTTGAAACTTTGGATTGAGGCATAGAATTTCTCAGAAGAAAGTCCAAGCGCTTCGCAAATGTGAAGTGCGCCTTGCAAATTTTGAAGGTTGTGCTCCCCAAAAACACCAATTTCAACTTCTCCTGTAGCGGTAATCAAGGATGTTTTCCCTAAGTCAATTCGTGAAGGATGCGCTTGGTAGCCTATTTTGATTCCTTGACCTGATGACTTTTCCGCTGCTTCGTTGACCAAGGGATCTGCACTGCAGTAGATCAGGCTACCCGAGGCAGGAGTTCGGTCCATGAGTAGGGAAAATTGCCTTTTGTAGTCCTCAAAATCTGGGAATACATTGAAATGATCCCAAGCGATGCCACTGACCAGAAGGATGTCGTGCTTGTAATGAAAAAACTTAGGCGTACGGTCGATGGGTGAGGTCAGATACTCATCGCCTTCAATCACGATAATGGGCGCATCCGATAAGCGAACCATCAGGTCAAAGCCCTCGATTTGCGCACCCACCAAGTAGTCGAAATCAACTCCTTGATCCTTGAGTACATGTAGGATCATGGAAGTAATGGAGGTTTTCCCGTGGGAACCAGCAATCACTACCCGTTTCTTTGCTTGGCTTTGGTTGTAAATAAATTCTGGGAAAGAATAGACTGGAACCCCTAATTCTTGCCCGCGGATAAGTTCTGGGTTGTCGATGCGGGCATGCATGCCCAAAATAATTCCATCGAGGTCGGTACTTATTTTTTCAGGAAACCAGCCTTGGTCAGCAGGAAGGATTCCCGCTTTATAAAGGCGAGTTTTGGATGGTTCGTAGATTTCATCGTCGCTACCGGTGACTTTGTAGCCTTTCTCTAAAAGGGCAAGCGCAAGATTGTGCATGACCGCGCCTCCTATAGCAATGAAATGGTAGTGTTTCATGTGGGATAAATCGGAATTTATTTAGGTATTCAAACTTAGGGATAAAATCTTGCAGCAGGAGCCCTCATTGAATAAGTTTTTCTATTTTCACTAGGTAGGCATCTGGGCTTTCACCCAATTTTAAACTAGCCTAAGCCGCATATTTGTGAACTATTCGCCTTGTTGATAACTATGGGAAAAATTGTTTAAAACTCTTGACTTGTAGCAGGTAAATTTGACTCATGACTGAAAATACCCTGCCTACTGGCCGTTACCGAAAAAAGCCTTCTTTTGAGAATCCAACAAACTATTTAGGAAAAGTTCCACCGCAAGCGATTGATCTTGAGGAAGCGGTATTGGGTGCTTTGATGCTGGAAAAAGATGCCTTGACTACTGTCATCGACATTTTGAAAGTGGAAAGCTTTTACAAAGAAGCGCATAAGGTAATTTTTCAAGCAATTTTGGATTTGTTTACCGAAAGTCAGCCCATTGACTTGTTGACCGTGACTACCCAACTGCGAAAAAATGGAGCCTTGGAGGTAGCCGGAGGAGCATTTTACATCACTGAGTTGACCTCAAAAGTAGCCTCTGCTGCCAACATTGAATACCATGCTCGGATCATCACGGAGCAATCCATCAAACGAGAGTTGATCCGAATCTCCTCGACTATCCAAAAAGATGCCTTTGAAGACACGACAGATGTGTTTGAGCTGTTGGATGCGATGGAGCAGTCGCTATTTGAAATTTCAGAGAAAAATATCCGTAAAAATTACGCAACCATGAGTTCCATCATGCGTGATGCAATCGCGGAATTGGAGATCAGAAAAAATCAAAAGGATGGCTTAACAGGTGTTCCTTCTGGATTTACGGCCTTGGATCGAGTTACTTCCGGATGGCAGAAATCTGATCTGGTGATCATTGCAGCTCGTCCAGCGATGGGTAAGACGGCCTTTGTGCTTTCCGTACTGCGAAATGCTGCCGTCGATCACAACCGACCGGTTGCTATATTTTCGCTTGAAATGTCTTCTGTTCAATTGGTCAATCGATTAATTTCTTCGGAAGCAGAGCTTGATTCTGACAAGATCAAAAAAGGAACTTTGGCTGACCACGAATGGGCCCAGTTGGTTCACAAGACCGCCAAGCTTTCCAAAGCTCCACTATTTGTGGACGATACCCCAGCCTTGTCCATCTTGGAATTGCGTGCCAAGTGCCGAAAGTTGAAAGCACAACACGACATTCAGATGGTGGTCGTGGATTACCTTCAATTGATGTCTGGAGATTCCAAGGGAGGATTTGGAGGAAACCGTGAACAAGAAATTGCAAGTATCTCCCGAGCTTTAAAGAAGATTGCCAAGGAATTGAGCATTCCCGTGATTGCACTTTCGCAGCTTTCCAGAGCGGTAGAAACTCGTGGTGGAGACAAACGACCCCAGCTATCTGATCTTCGTGAATCTGGAGCCATCGAACAGGATGCGGATATGGTGATGTTCCTGTATCGACCTGAATACTATGGCATCACCGAAGATGAGGGAGGAGCATCTACTGCAGGTGTTGGAGAGGTGATCATCGCCAAGCACAGAAATGGTTCCTTGGAAAACATCAAGCTTCGATTTATCGGACGATACACCAAGTTTACAGACTTGGATGGGGGCATGGGCTTTCAAAACCCACAAGCTTCTGAGATTGGTTACTCACGCAAGTTTACCTCTGGTGCTTCTGGAGTCAATACCTTTGATTCCGATCAAACTTTGATGCGTTCGAGTAAGGCAAACGAAGGAGATATTGAAAATGCATTTTTAGGCGGAGATGAGCCTGCACCCTTTTAATTTCCAATGAAAGCGATTGTACTTCAGCGGTCTTCGGACTCTAAAATTGAACTTGTAACGCTGCCCAAACCCCTTTGTCAGCCCAATGAGGTACTCATTCGAATCAAGGCAGCTGCCTTAAATCATCGGGACGAATGGTGCAGAAAGGGATTGTATCCCAATATTAAGGATGGAATAGTACTGGGTTCTGATGCAGCAGGAATAGTGGAAGAAGTAGGCGCAGCAGTTGATCCAAAGCTAATCGGACAGGAAATCATGCTGAATCCTGCGCTTCATTGGGGAGACAATGAAAAGGCGCAAGGGAAAAACTTCGAAATCATCGGAATGCCCAGAAATGGAACCTTTGCGGAGTATGTAGCAGTACCTGCAGACCGCGTTTTTCCAAAACCGACACACCTAAGTTGGGAGGAAGCAGCAGCTTTACCTTTGGCTGGACTCACTGCCTACCGGGCTGTGGCAGTGCAAGGCAAATTGAAAGCGGGGGAACAGGTACTCATCACCGGCATTGGGGGAGGAGTAGCCCAGTTCGCAGCGCAGTTTGTACTCGCCTTGGGCGGGAAACTTTTTGTCAATAGTAGTAGTCCTGAAAAAAGAGTTACGGCGCTGGCCTTAGGCGCTACGGATGCCTTTGATTATGGAGTGGAAAATTGGAGTGCTGGGGCACTGGAATCCACTGGGGGAATGGATTTAATCGTAGATGGTGCGTCAGGTGATACGCTATCCCAATTGATGAACCTTGCCAAGCCAGGTGGGCGATTGGTTTTTTACGGAGCCACTCGGGGTAATCCTCCGCAATTGGAAGCTCGGAAGCTATTTTGGAACCAACTTCAGTTGATCGGTACCACCATGGGAACGGACCAGGATTTTGCGGAAATGCTTGCACTTGTGGATCGACTGCAGTTGAAGCCAAGGATTGATGCAATTTTCCCGTTACGCGAAGCAGCATTGGCCCTTGATCGAATGAAGGAGGGAGCTCAGTTTGGTAAAATTGTGCTTGTACCCTAACAGGCTAGAGCCTTTGTAAGGAAATCATTCCAAATCGGTTTCAAACAAAAAGTTTTGGTAGGCATTGCTTAAC
>CAMCBC010000118.1 GCA_945872775.1 Spirosoma fluviale
CGATCAATATCCGAGAGCGGAAGCTCTTTTAATTTTTTCATAATCTTAAAACCTTGAGCGGCTCCCAAGGTTTTAAGATTATGAAAATTTCTGTGGTTTGGTTGAAGCGTGATTTGAGGTTGAGCGATCACCAACCCTTGGCTGAAGCCATCGCCGCAGGATTCCCGATACTGCTACTGTATTGTTTTGAACCCTCCTTGCTGGCAGCTCCGCAAAGTAGCGACCGGCATTGGCGCTTTGTCTGCGAAAGCCTCAAAGACATGGAGCAGCGATTAATTTCCCTGAAGGCCAATCTTCTAATCGTTAGAGCTGAAGTAAAAACGGCATTTATCCAAATCCAGCGAGACTATTCCATACAGGCCGTCTATTCTCATCAGGAAACAGGTATTGCCGTCACATATGCCCGAGACCGGGAGATGGCGGATTATTTGAGCGCCCAGGGCATCCCTTGGAAAGAATACCAACAGCAGGGGGTGCAGCGCAAACGCAAAAATAGAAAGGGATGGGAATCTTTTTGGCAATCTTTTATGACTGCTCCTCTCGCTCATCCGGCCTTAGATCAAGCCACCTTTGTTCCCATTCCTGAAGCGCAGCAACTCAAGCAGGTCTTCACCACCTTGCCTGAAGTTTGGGTCACTACACAGGACATCATGCAACCTGGAGGAGAACGAAATGGGCGGAAGTATTTGAAAAGCTTCCTTGAGGAGCGCGTCAAAAACTACAGCAAACAGATTAGCAAGCCCGAAGGAAGTCGAACAGGCTGTAGCCGATTATCTCCATATTTGGCTTGGGGATGTCTTTCACTTCGGGAAGTATTTCAAGCTTCAATGAAAAAGTCAGCCACTGGTTTTCAAGCCCGTAACCTTACTAATTTCCAGTCGCGCTTGAGGTGGCATTGCCACTTTATCCAGAAATTTGAGATGGAGTCCCGTATGGAAAAAGAACCCATCAACCGTGGATTTTTGTCCTTTTCTTACACCCCTCAACCCGCTTGGATCACCGCATGGGAAGAGGGTAAAACGGGCTTTCCCCTCGTGGATGCCTGTATGCGCTGCTTGCGCGAGACAGGCTACATTAACTTTCGTATGCGGGCCATGGTGGTTTCTTTTCTGACCCACCATTTGAGCCAGCCTTGGAAGTCGGGTTCTGCCCACCTAGCGCAGCAATTTTTAGATTTTGAGCCGGGCATCCACTATCCCCAACTTCAAATGCAGGCTGGGGTCACGGGGATCAATACCGTGCGGATCTACAATCCCGTCAAGCAATCCCAAGAACAGGATCCAGATGGCGTCTTTATTCGTAAATGGGTGCCTGAGCTGGCGGTAGTTCCCTTTGCATTTTTGCATACACCCTGGGAACTGACTCCTTTAGAGTTGCAGGGGCTGGGTTTTGCTTATGGTGAAACGTACCCTTATCCCATAGTCGACGTGGAAAAGGCAGCTGCTGAGGCTAGAGACCGCATCTGGGCGGCTCAAAAGGCTCCTGAAGTCGTAGCCGATGCTACACGCGTTCTGGCCAAACATACCCTTTCTAAACGTTGGTCCTGAGATGAAAAAGCAACATTTACCCACCAAAATCTGTGTGGTTTGTAACCGTCCCTATACCTGGCGGAAAAAATGGGAAAAGAACTGGGAGGAAGTCAAGTATTGCTCCGACCGCTGTCGGGGAGATGCTAAAAAGTTAAAGACGACCTAGCGGAACGAGGCAGCATAAAATGCCAACCAAAGCAGTAAGGGCAGGAAATAGGCCAGTAGCACCACAGGGATGCTCTCTTGGATGCTTCTCCGACTGAGGGTGTGAAATCCAAGTACCCACACTACGCCATAGCCAATTTCAAATAGGTTGAGTACCGATAGCGGGTAGTGAAATCGTTCGTGAATATTTTCCGGACCTACGAGCCATAGTGCTGATAGGGGTTCAAAATTTTGAATTTCGAGGTAGCTGACCGTCCCCGATGGATTCATGTACCAAAGTAAACGTAGCAATTCGGGAAAAATAAAAATCAGTTCGGCTACCAAGGCAAATTGCCAAAGTGCTTTGAATTTTACTTTGTAGCCAATCGTCAGGCCAATGGACCAGAAAAGAAAGGCGATTACCGTAAACTTCCAGAGGAATGCAAAGGGTGTCCAAAGGTAGTTGAGCGTGTTAAAAATGTGAAAAAATAGCAGATCACCTTGCGCATCGAGTTGCTCTGAGTCTGGGATAGCTTCTAGAATGAGCGTATTTGTCAAGTATCTGATTACAAGAAAGATAATCACCAGAAGTACAAAGAATAGCCGTTTGTCAAAATCAAGTGCTTCCGTGATTTTTTGGGCCAATGGAGATCCTGCTGTTGCCATTTTCTAAGGTTAATGGAGTAAATCTAAACGATTGTTTGGAATTCGCCGTAGATTTGCCGTGTAAACCAACTAAGAACCATGCGTCAGGTCTTTCATCTGCTTGCTTTTCTTCTTTTTTTTCTGTGTCTCCCGATAGAAAGGGTACAGGCACAAGCGCCCGGAACTGCAAATAGCCCTTATTTGCTTTTGGATAGGGGACTACAATACCGAATTACCAAGTCGATAAATAGCATGTATAATTTTGATTTCGCGACGGCGGAACGAGATTTTGCTGTGATCATGTACCAATATCCTGAGCACCCTTTGCCAGACTTTCTGATGGCAATTAGTTACTGGTGGCGAATTGAAATCAATGTCGACAACAAGCGGTACGACAATATTTTCATTCAGTACCTGGATCGTGCCAATGCTAAAGCTGAAAAAATGCTGGATCAGAATCCTAAAAACAAGGAGGCTGCCTTCTTTTTAGCTGCGGGACATGGATTCCAAGGGCGCTTGTACAGCGAACGTAAAAGTTGGACTAAGGCTACATTTGCTGGAAAAAATGCCTTGAAGTACATGGAAATGAGTAGAGGAGAGGAGGAATTTAATCCAGAATTACTCTTGGGTGATGCCTTGTTCAACTATTTTTCAGTGTGGATTCCGGAACATTATCCCATACTAAAACCTGTTCTGGCACTTTTTCCAAAAGGCAACAAGAAATTGGGACTAACTCAACTTGAAAAGGTAGCATCTACTGCCTTTTACACAAGAGTGGAAGCCCAGTACTTCCTATTTAGATTGTACGGTTCGGAGGAGAAAAGACCAGAAGATGCCTTGCGAATTGTGGAATACTTGCACGAAAAATTCCCTAACAATCCCTATTTCCACCGTTCCTATGCTCGCTACCTCTACACCACTGGCAAGTGGACACAGGCCATGAAAGAATCCTTAGAAATCTTGGATCGCCTGGAGCAAAAGCAATTGGGATACGAAGCCACAAGCGGTCGCTATGCCGCATTTTATTTAGGGGAATATTATAACCGAATAGGAAATACAATAGAGGCAAAACGCTATTATTCCAAAACCGCAACCATCGGGGAAGAATCGGAATCTCAAGAAAGTGGCTATTATTTATACTCCTTGATCTCTTTAGGAAAGATTGCTACTGCCGAGAAAAATAAAGCCTTGGCAAAAACCTATTTCAACCAGGTGAAAAGGTATGCCAAACGAAAGCATCCGGCACATCAGGAAGCGAGAGATTTTCTAAAGAAGAATAAATGGTGAGGATTCCTAGTCCTTGTTTTTTGGTCGTTTGCCATAGATAATTTGAATTCGTTGACTAATGGGATCCAAATAAGGTGATTATTCGTTTTATTGTTCGGAATCTTTAACAAAATTCCGATTTTGCCTTAAAAAACATTCGCTTACTTATAGAACTTTCATCATTTATTGTAAATTTGCACCACATAATATTTTGTAAAGCGCAAAAAAATGGATAGCAGCATTCGAATTAAGTTTGATAAAATTGACCGAAGTATTTTGGAAATACTTCAAAGCAATGCCAAAATCACCAATGCACAGCTTTCTAAGGATATAGGGCTATCTCCAGCTCCAACCTTGGAGCGTGTGAAGAAATTGGAGCAATCTGGGATTATTAAGAGTTACCACGCGAAGTTGGATCCAGAGAAAATTGGTCTAGGGGTAAGCACCTTCGTTTTGGTGAGCTTGATTGGTCACAACAAAGGAAATATCGATGCCTTTATGAAAGAAATCAACCTGATTCAGGAAGTGATTGAATGTCATCACATTACAGGAACAGGTGATTTCATTTTAAAAATCATCGCCAAAGACATCATGGCTTATCAAAAATTGATGTTGGAAAAGGTTTCTGAAATCAAAGAAGTAGACTCCATGCAATCCATGGTGATTCTTTCTACTTTTAAGGATTCCAAAGTACTTCCAATTCCAGCTTAATTAGCCAAAAGAATTGTTAGGGTGGCTATGCCACCCTTTTTTTTTGAATACCATGACAGAGAACCCCTGGAAAACCAAATCCATAGCAACGGTTTACGAGAATCCCTGGATTCGTGTGGAGCATCACGAAGTGATTACGCCTGCGGGAAAGGATGGGATTTATGGGAAAACCCATTTCAAAAACAAAGCCATCGCCATTCTACCGATCGATGAAGAAGGCAACACCTGGTTGGTAGGTCAATACCGCTATGCACTTGATGCCTACTCCTGGGAAGTGCCCATGGGTGGTGGTCCCTTGGAATTGGATACGCTTGCTTCTGCACAGCGGGAATTGAAAGAGGAAACGGGACTGACTGCTAGCCAATGGACTGAGCTTCAGCTAATTCATACCTCCAACTCGGTAACCGACGAGGTAGGCTATATTTTTCTGGCTCAGGGACTTACCGAGGGAGAACCAGAATTTGAAGATACAGAAGATATTAGCATCAAGAAACTTCCTTTTGTAGAAGCTTTGGAATGGGTGATGTCAGGAAAAATCACCGATTCCTTGTCGGTGATTGCGATTTTTCGGGTAGCAAGAGCATTGGGATATTGAGCTGATGGCAGTTACTAAAGAGATAAAAACCACCTTTCTTCTGGCTTATCCAGTAGTGCTCAGTCAGCTAGGTCAAGTGGGTGTGGGCATAGCAGATACCATGATGGTGGGTCGGTTAGGTGCCTTACCCTTGGCAGCTGCTTCCTTGGCCAACAGTATTTTCTTTGTGACGATGATGTTTGGGATTGGCATCTCGATGGGACTTACTCCTTTGGTTTCCATGGGGGATGGGAAAGGAAGATTTAAACGTATTTCTAGACTTTTCACCCATAGTTTATGGATCAATAGTGCTTTAGGGATTATTTTATTCTTTCTAATTGTAGGATTCTCCCAATTCTTGGGGGTGTTGGACCAGCCCAAGGAAGTGCAAGAACTAGCGCTGCCGTATTTGCTGATCATTACCGCCTCTTTAATACCTATGATGGTTTTTCAAACCTTCAAGCAATTTGCAGAGGGCTTGTCTCAGACGAAGCAGGCCATGTTCATTACTATTTTTTCAAATTTGGTCAATGTCTTTCTCAACTGGCTATTGATTTGGGGAATGTGGGGCTTTCCAGAAATGGGTATGAATGGGGCTGCTTGGGCCACCTTAATTTCGCGTGTGCTGATGATGGTGTTGATGGCGGCCTATGTGCTGTCTACCAAGCGCTTTGCGCAGTACCAGCTTCGTTTTTTCAAGGTGAGATTCAGTAGGCCCATGCTTGCTCGAATCCTCAAAATTGGGGTACCCACTGGCTTTCAGTTTATTTTTGAAGTTTCCGCATTCAGTGCTGCAGCCATCATGATGGGTTGGATTGGCGTCAATGCCCTTGCTGGCCATCAAATAGCCCTTAATTTGGCATCCATCAGTTACATGATGGCCACAGGAGTAGCTACGGCAGGCATGATTCGTGTGAGCCATTTCATTGGAAAAGGAGATTTGGGGGCGATGAAAGAAGCAGGTCGAGTGGCATTCGGAATGGTAGCTGCCTTTATGTTTGTGTGTGCGCTTCTGTTTTTTGCCTTCCGGTTTTTCCTGCCAACGCTTTACATCGACGATCCAGAAGTGATTTCCTTAGCAGCTTCACTTTTGATTCTAGCTGGATTTTTTCAAATTTCAGATGGGGTACAGGTCGTTGGCTTGGGAGTGTTGCGTGGGATGGAAGATGTAAAAGTTCCTACGCTTGTCACCTTTTTTGCCTATTGGGCCCTAGGTCTTCCACTGGGCTATCTCTTAGCTTTTAAGTTGGGCCTTGGGGAAAGTGGAATTTGGATTGGTTTGCTCATTGGGCTTACCATTACGGCAGCCCTACTTTATTACCGGTTTGAACAGCTAAGCAAGAAAAAAGCCCTTCTTTCCAAATCAAGCTAGGTAATGCCATATTTTTTATATCGTTTGAATGAGATTTCCTAGGGAAGGACTATCTTGGATTACCTTTTCTACGAAATCATGAAACGACTCCTACTCCTTATCTCTTCTTCTTTTTTAGTGTTTAACAGCTGGGCCCAGCAACCTGCAGTACTTTCGGTACGAGAGCAGGCAGCTGTGGTGGACTCCTGGTTGGAAGACCGGATCCAGCAGGTTCTTCCCAACTTGATGACCGAGACGGGGATTGATTTTTGGATTGTAGTGTCTAGGGAATACAATGAAGATCCGGTTATCCGTACGCTTTTGCCAGCCACCTGGCATGCTGCACGGAGACGAACCATCCTCGTCATGTACCAACCGAGTCCAAATGCTCCCGTAGAAACCTACGCAGTAGCGCGCTACGATGTAGGTAAATCCTTTAAAAAAGCTTGGGATCCTGAAGCGCAACCAGATCAGTGGAAGGCACTTTTGGAAATCATTCAAACCAAGAAACCGAAAAAAATCGGTTTGAACTTCTCCAAGGATTATGGACATGCGGATGGGCTTACCCACTTCGATTACGAAGAATTGATGCGGATACTCCCCGCGCAAGAGCGAGCCAAAGTAGTTTCTGCACAAACGCTAGCCGTACGCTGGTTGGAAACGCGTACTGCTGCGGAAATGGCAACGTACAAGCACATTCAAGAATTGGCACATTACATCATTGCAGAGGGCTTGTCTGACCGTGTCATCACTCCAGGTGTGACGACTACGGAAGATGTAGTGTGGTTTTACCGAGAGAAAATCAAGGAGATGAAGCTGGACACCTGGTTTCATCCCACAGTAGATATTCAGCGGCCAGATCCAAGTTCTCAAGAAGCTTCAAGGTCCTTTGCAGTTCGCCCAAGTGAAGCGGTGATTCTTCCTGGAGACTTGCTTCACATTGATTTTGGAATCACCTACTTGCGTCTGAATACGGATACCCAGGAGTTGGCTTATGTGCTCAAGGCAGGGGAGACAGAAGTTCCGAGCTACCTTCAAGATGCTTTGAAGGTGGGAAATCGCTTGCAAGATATCTTGACCACCAATTTTACATTAGGCAAGACAGGCAATCAAATTTTGAAAGCTGCCCGAGAGCAAATGCAAAAAGAAGGAATCAAGGGAAGTATTTACACGCATCCGCTAGGCTTTTATGGGCATTCAGCTGGCCCTACCATTGGGATGTGGGACAATCAAGGGGATACGCCTGGTGCGGGAGATTTTCCGATGCATGCCCATACAGGCTATGCTATTGAGTTGAATGCAGTGGTATTCGTCAAGGAATGGAACAAAGATGTTCGTGTAATGCTTGAAGAAGGGGCTTATTTTGATGGAAAAAAGGTGACGTATTACAACGGTAGACAAAAATCCATTCTTGCCATTCCTCGGAAAAGTGACTACCTAGGCTACTAATTCAGCGTTATTCTTTTGGTCACTTTTGATGAACATCAAGAGTAGAAATCCGAGGAAAGCGACCCCTGCAGAAAACAAAAAGGCGATTTGAAAATTCTCCGGCTTGTTGTTATACAACCAGCTGGAAACCAGTGCGCCGAGTCCAATTCCTAATTCTAGGAAAATGTACATCGTCGCCAAGGCTCTCCCTCTGTAATTTTCGAGGGAGCGATCTACCACCCAAGCCGTGGTCGTAGGGCTATACATGCCTACTGCAGCTCCAAACAATACCGCAGAACCGAGCAACATAACTTTGCTTGTGGCGAAAGCTACCGCAATCATGGACAACACCATGACGACACTAGCGACCCGCATTACCTTCACTCGTCCTACTCGATCGGATGCTCGCCCAGCAATCAATCGAATGCCTAAGGAGGAAAGGGTAAAAACAGCAAAGAATAGCCCTTTATTTTTGATGCCCAAGAAGCTGGAAAGGTCAGGAATCAAGGTCAGCACCACCCCAAAAGAAAATACGGAGAGAAAAAGAATCGTAGAAGGCAGCAGGACACGCTTTTCCAGGATTTCGTTTTTATCCAACTTAAAGAGTCGTAGGCTGAGAGGTTCTTTTTGGGGAAGTGTTTCTTTCAGACGAACCAGAATTAAGATCGAAAAAATCGCTGTAAAGGCTGCAGCAAAGAAAAGGACATTGAGGGGCCAGATACTAGCGATCCATCCTCCAAGCGCCGGCCCTGCTGCCATTCCCAAGGATCCAAAAAGCGATTGAAGTCCCATGGCTTCTCCACGCTGTGCAAATGGGACCGTGTCGGCAACATAAGCCGATGTACCTGTTGGGGTGAAGCCAGCAGAAAAACCGTGGGCAAAGCGGAGAAACAAAAAACCACTTACAAAGTG
>CAMCBC010000119.1 GCA_945872775.1 Spirosoma fluviale
TATACCATTGGATTTGCATTGCTAGGAGCCTTGATTTTCACGCTGACACTCGTGCCTGTTTTGGGACACATGCTCCTCAACAAAAATGTTCGTGAGAAAAGTAATCCACTCGTTACTTTCTTGGAGCGAATCTACAAGCCTGGATTGGAATGGTGTATCCAAAAGAAGAAAACTGCGCTTTTGATCTCAGGATCCCTTCTTTTGGGTAGTTTGATCATTGGCTCCAATCTGGGAACAGAATTTCTTCCTCAATTGAATGAGGGATCGATTTATGTGCGTGCCTCCATGCCTCAAAGTATCTCCTTTTCAAATGCAAACTTGCAGTCTGAAAAAATGAGACAGATTGTTCGGAAATATCCTGAAGTAAGGGGAGTGATTTCTCAGAACGGTCGACCCAATGACGGTACGGATCCGACAGGCTTCTTCAACATGGAGCTTTTCGTAGATCTGCATCCGAAGGACGAGTGGGAGAGTGGCTTGAAAAAAGAGGAGCTCATCGCAAACATGCAGAATGAGCTGGAAAAAGCCTTCCCAGGGGTCGTTTTTGGATTTTCTCAGCCTATTTCAGATAACGTGCAAGAAGCGGTTTCTGGGGTAAAAGGAGAGATGGCGATCAAAGTTTTTGGGGATGACTTCACCAAAATCGAAGCGAAAGCAGATAGCATCAAGGCCATCATGGGAACTGTAGATGGGGTGCGTGATTTGGGTGTGTTTAAGAGTTTGGGTCAACCTGAACTGAGCATCAAACTGGATCATGCTAAAATGTCTCGCTACGGGGTCACCAGCAAGGAGGCCCAGGATATTATCGAAATGGCCATTGGTGGTAAAACGGCCTCGCTGCTCTATGAAGGAGAGCGAAAGTTTGACATCCGTGTCCGCTATTCTGCAGAGTATCGAAATAGTACTGAAGATGTAGGGAAGCTGTTGGTACCTAGTACCAGTGGAATAAAGATTCCATTGAGTGAGATCGCTGACATCAGCCTCGTAACCGGTACCGCTTTCGTATATAGAGAGAATAACCAGCGATTTGTTCCTGTCAAGTTCTCCGTAAGGGATCGAGATTTGGGAAGTACCATTGCCGAGGCTCAGGAAAAGGTAGCAGCGGCAATCCCAGAAGAAAAAGGCTATTCCTTGAGTTGGAATGGAGAATTTGAAAACCAAGTTCGAGCTACGAAAACCTTATCCTACGTAGTTCCGGTGTCGGTTTTCCTGATCTTTGTGCTCCTATTTATCATGTTTGGATCGGCAAGAGATGCGAGCATTGTATTGCTTAATGTGCCTTTTGCCTTGATTGGAGGGATTATGGCCCTTTACATGACCAATATCAACTTTAGTATTTCGGCAGGGGTAGGATTTATTGCCCTATTTGGTGTCTGTATTCAAAATGGGGTGATCCTTGTTTCTGTGTTCAATAAGAATATTGAAGAGGGGATGTCTACTTTGGACGCAGTAATCAATGGGTCTATGACCCGAGTACGACCTGTGGTGATGACCGCCTTGATGGCTGGATTGGGTCTTTTGCCAGCTGCACTTTCTTCGGGTATTGGCTCAGAAACACAACGTCCGCTTGCGGTAGTGGTGATTGGTGGTCTAGTTACTGCCACTGTGCTCACTCTTTTGATTTTGCCAGTGATCTATTTGATGTTCGTCAAAAAAACAGAGAAGAAATCAAAGTCAAAATCTGTTGCTACTCATTAATCGAAAACAGATGAAAAAACTACTCATTATATTAACAATTGTCTTTGGGACTACGTTGGCTTATGGCCAAGAGAAAGCTCCTGAAGCAGCAAAGCCAAAGCATGACAAATTCAGATGGGGATTTACCTTCATGAATGTGTGGAGTGATGTACAAGGAAGTACGCCTGATTTGTACACCAAGCCTTCTCTTGGGGGTGTTGTAAAAGTGGAGTATTACCCAGTGGAGTTCCTAGGAATCACCGCGGGCGTGGGCTACCAACAACGAGGCTATGGACTCATTTTGCCTGACACAGGGTTTGTAGCGCCATCGCTCAATACCTATCGTAACAGGATTCGTACCAATAATGTGGAATTTCCAATTGGCTTAATCTTGAAAACGCCCAAGCCTATCGCGGGTGGATCTACCTGGTTGACAGCAAATGTGGGGATCTCACCGCTACGGATGTTTGAAGCCAATGATGTGTACTTGAGCGTAGAGGATGGATTTCACATTGTGAATGATGTGACTACCTCGTTCAATCGCTCAGATTCCCCAGTGTTTGTGTCTTTTGGTCCGGAAATCGATACCTCTGCAGGATACCTTCAGATCCATTTGATTGGTTCCTTCGGGTCCAAAGAGGTCTTTACGGATGTAAATAATCCCAAGGGCTACTCTGGAAAAAATAGATTCATTGGTTTATCTATAGGTTGTACTTTCTAAAAATATTTTAAAAAGATAACCACCCCCTATTTCTTAATTACACTATTCCCAGTAAACTAGCAAAAGAGGCAATTCACCGCCTCTTTTGCTTTTCAATTAACCTCTTCACCAATGAATAAAAAGCTTATCCTCCTTGCTTTTGCGTTCCTTTTTATTGGCAAATGCCTAGGGCAAAGCTTGCTTCAAACGGATAGACCTGATTTCACAGAAGGTGTCTTTAGCGTGGGGAAAAAGATTTTTCAGATCGAAACAGGCGTTTTGGCGGCTCAAAATCGAGGAGGCAAATCCAATTACCTTTTACCCACTACCTTACTGAAGTATGGACTGAGTGACAATTTTGAATTGCAATCGGTGGTGGATCTTGTCCAAGAAAATGGGTCCTTTGGCTTGTCGCCGGTATCACTAGGATTTAAGGCGAATCTGGCAAAAGAAAAAGGAGCACGTCCGGAAATTGCAGTCATTGGGAGGGTTCAGGTAAAAAATCTAAGCAGTCGGGAATTTACATCCCCCAAGTCCTTGCCCATGTTTCGCGTAGCTTTTCAAAACACCCTTTCTGAGGTAGTGGTCTTGGGCTACAATGTAGGCATGCAGTGGAATGAAATGGAGAAGCCAAGTTACATCCTATCGGCCTCCTCCAATTTCAATATTTCCAAGGAGCTGGTCCTCTATGCCGAACTATTTAATTTTACTCGGGAGAACTCGCTCCTAAATCCCATTGCGGATATTGGAGCGATGTATGCGATTCAAAATCGGTTTATTGTAGATGCCTCAATTGGGAAGTATTTGAATCCCAATCAGGAAGAAAACCTGTATTTGACCCTGGGATTCACGACACGCTTTGGTTACAAAGAAAAGTAGGCGACGCATCACCTCATCACCCGCCTGTAGTTTTTTAAACTAATTCTACTCCCTACAATTCCTGCTCCCGTTCCAGCATCAAAATAGCCCCCTGGGAGACGATAAAGTATTTTTCACCCTCATAGACTACCTCGTGGGCACCGTTGAGTAAAAAGATAGCCAAATCACCTTCTTTGGCTTGAAGTGGGACGTAGCGCGTTTTTTCTTCGGTCTCCATCCAGGGTTCCTGGTCTTCCATAGGCATGGGAATCGGATAGCCTGGTCCTGCCTTGATGATGTAGCCTTGCTGCACCTTTTCTTTTTCCTGCACCCCCGGAGGGAGGTAGAGTCCTGAGCCGGTTTTCTCGTGTGGTTTTTTCAGTCGGATCAATACCCGATCTCCCACAATGATTAGCTTTTTCAATTTATTGTCGGCAGTCAATTGCATGCGCTTCTGGTTGAATGAAAGAAAAGGCCAAGAGTCATGATGGGTAGATCTTGATTCTTGGCCCTTAAAAAAGGCAGCACCTATCGAAGACAGGTGCTGCTTTAGAATACTTATTTTTTGTCTTCGCTCACTTCTTCGTAGTCCACATCAGACACCCCGTCACCGGTGGTGCTATTGCTCGCTCCGGCTTCTGGTCCTGCGGAAGCTCCCGCACTCTGGCCTGCAGCATACATTTCTGTAGAAGCTGCTTCCCAAGCACTGTTGAGGTTGGCCATTGCTGCATCGATACCTTCCATGTTTTTAGAACCATGGGCAGATTTCAAGGCGTCAACCGCTGAACTGATGTTCGCTTTGTTGTTATCTGAAAGTTTGTCACCGTATTCTTTCAGCTGCTTCTCCGTTTGGAAAATCAAGCTGTCCGCCTGGTTCAATTTTTCGATGGTTTCTTTTTCAGCCTTGTCTGCAGATGCATTCAACTCTGCCTCACGCTTCATGCGCTCGATGTCGTCCTGAGAAAGACCTGAAGAAGCTTCAATTTTGATCTTTTGCTCTTTACCGGTGCCCTTATCCTTAGCAGATACGTTCAAGATTCCGTTTGCATCAATGTCGAAGGTTACTTCGATCTGAGGAACGCCTCGTGGTGCAGGCGGAATATCGGAAAGCTGGAATCTACCGATGGAACGGTTGTCCTTTGCCATCGGGCGCTCGCCCTGAAGGATGTGCAAGTCTACGGCAGGCTGGTTGTCCGCTGCGGTGGAGAATACTTCCGACTTCTTAGTTGGGATGGTGGTGTTGGATTCGATCAACTTGGTGAATACTCCGCCCATGGTTTCGATACCTAGGGAAAGTGGAGTCACGTCCAAAAGAAGGACATCCTTCACCTCACCGGTCAATACCCCGCCCTGGATGGCAGCGCCAATGGCCACCACTTCGTCTGGGTTCACCCCTTTGGAAGGCTTTTTGCCGAAGAACTTCTCTACTTCTTCCTGGATCTTAGGAATACGGGTAGAACCACCCACCAAGATCACTTCGTCGATATCGGCTGCAGTCATGCCCGCATCCTTCAAGGCCTTGATGCAAGGATCCATGGATCGTCTTACCAAGGTTTCGGATAGCTGCTCAAACTTCGCTCTGCTCAAGTTGCGAACCAAGTGCTTGGGCCCTGTTTGCGTAGCAGTGATGTACGGAAGGTTGATTTCGGTAGAAGCCGAGCTGGAAAGTTCAATTTTTGCTTTTTCAGCTGCTTCCTTCAAGCGCTGAAGCGCCATTGGATCTTGTCTCAAGTCGATTGACTCTTCAGTCTGGAATTCAGAAGCCAACCAGTCGATGATCACTTGGTCGAAGTCATCTCCACCTAAGTGTACGTCACCATTGGTAGACTTCACTTCGAATACTCCGTCGCCTAGTTCAAGGATAGAGATATCGAAGGTTCCTCCGCCCAAGTCATAGACCGCAATCTTCATGTCTTGGTTTTTCTTGTCCATGCCGTAAGCAAGGGCAGCAGCAGTAGGCTCGTTGATGATTCGCTTTACCTCCAAGCCGGCGATTTGTCCCGCTTCTTTGGTGGCTTGACGCTCGGCATCGTTGAAGTAGGCCGGTACGGTGATGACCGCTTCGGTTACTGTTTGTCCCAAGAAATCCTCCGCAGTGCTCTTCATTTTCTGAAGAATCATGGCAGATAATTCTTGTGGGGTATAGGAACGGTCACCGATTTTCACCACAACAGTGTCGTTGGTACCTTGTTCCACTTTGTAGGAAGCATGTTTTTTGTCAGCAGATACTTCGCTGAATTTCTTTCCCATAAATCGCTTTACGGAAGAGATGGTGTTGGCAGGGTTGGTAATCGCCTGACGCTTGGCGGGATCACCTACCTTACGCTCGCCATTTCCATTGTCAAGAAAAGCAACGATTGAAGGAGTTGTTCTTCTTCCTTCGCTGTTTTGAATGACTACGGGCTCGTTACCTTCCATTACAGCTACGCAGGAGTTGGTAGTACCCAAGTCTATGCCTATAATTTTTCCCATGAGTATGTTGGTTTTGTATGTTTTCTTTTTGAAAGACAAAGCACCTTATTCAAGGGTTATGCCATCTCCCATTTTTTGCAAATTCGTGTCAGGTTGTCATAGTTTTGTCACGTAAAATTTGCTATTTCTGTACCAATTGTCACGATGGGCTTATTTTAGACTTCTTTCTGTCAGCCTATTTCTTTCCTTAGGAATGTCTTTCAATTTTTTGTTTTTGGCGTGCAGGGTCCCCAGTTTGGAAATCAATTCCAATTTTCTTGTAGTTTTATCGCATGAAACAGGCCCTTTTTGTCCAAAATCTGTACCTCTATCCCATCAAATCCTTGGGTGGGATTTCCGTTCCGGAAGCTTTTGTGGAGGAAAGGGGTTTTCGATACGATCGACGCTGGATGTTGGTGGATAAAAAGGGGGATTTTGTCACGCAGCGGCAACATCCGCAACTTGCCTTGTTGCAGGTTTCGCTTAGTAAAACGCAGCTGGAAGTTGTTTCTAAAGGAGATCCTTCTCAGCGAATTGCCTTTGACCTTGGTTTGGTTTCAGATCAGGAACTGCAAGTAAGCATCTGGGGAGATCAAGTGCTCGCTCGGGTAGTATCGCCTGAGGTGAGTCGATGGTTTAGTGATTTTTTGCAGATGGAACTGGATCTAGTGGTAATGCCTGAAAGTTCACAGCGCAAAATGGATCCCCGCTATGCGGTGCAGGGTGAGTCAGTCAGCTTTGCAGATGGTATGCCCTATGTGATGATTGGGCAGGCTTCTTTGGATGAGTTAAACGGTAGGCTTGCAGATCCGGTGGGCATGGATCGGTTTCGGCCCAACTTGGTTTTTTCTGGAGGGGAGGCTTATGCTGAGGATCAATTCAAACAACTCCAAATCGGGGAGGTGGAATTCCAGGTGGTCAAGCCTTGTGCCCGATGCGTGATGATCACCGTGGACCAAGAGAAAGGAACAAAAGGGAAAGAGCCACTGGCAACGTTAGCGACTTACCGAAGCCAAGGTTCAAAAGTATATTTCGGACAAAATGCCGTAGCCTTAGCTCCTGGAATGGTCCGGGTAGGTGACCTCATCTTGCAGGGCTAACAGCACCTAAACCGTAGGTTCTTTAAAATTCTTTTACCGTTTGGATAAACACCTTGACCATTTCCGGATCGATGTCGGGGTAGACTCCGTGCCCTAGGTTGGCGATGTGCCGCTTGCCACGGAACTGCTCCATCATGTCTTGCGTAGCCTTGCGCACCTGGTCTGGATTGCCATACAAGGCTGCAGGATCCAAATTGCCTTGCAGGGTCTTGTGGGGACCAATTAGCGTACTAGATTCTTCAATACCCATGTTCCAGTCCAAGCCGATGGTCTCACAGGAGAGTTTGCCCAGCGACTCACGCGCAAAAAACGCTCCTTTGGCAAATACGGTCACCGGTACTTCCGTGATCGCATCACAGATCTGCGCGATGTACTTCAGAGAAAATTCTTCGTATTGTTTGGGGCCTAGAATTCCCGCCCAGCTGTCAAATAGCTGAACCAAATCAGCACCTGCTCGGATCTGTGCTTTCAGGTAGTTGATCGTGGAATCGGTAATGAGTTGCAAGAGCTGATGTGAGAATACCGGGTCTCGGTACAATTTTTCTCGGGAAAGGGAGAAGGTTTTGCTGCCGCTTCCTTCGACCATGTAAGCAAATATCGTCCAGGGAGCACCCGCAAATCCAATTAAGGGAACGCGGCCGTTTAGGTTTTTCTTGGTGATGTGAATGGCATCCATCACGTATTGCAAGTCGTTGTCTCCTTCGGCTATGCGTAATTTTTTGAGGTCTGATTCGGAGCGAACCGTATTTGGAAACCAAGGGCCTCGCTTTTCGACCATTTCATAGGGCAAGCCCATGGCTTCTGGAATGACTAGAATGTCCGAAAAAATGATCGCTGCATCTACTCCAAGCAAATCCACGGGTTGAATCGTCACCTCGGCCGCCAACTCGGGCGTTTGAGCAAGCTCGATAAAGCCAGATACTGACTCGCGTACGGCACGGTATTCGGGAAGGATTCTTCCGGCTTGCCGCATAAGCCATACAGGTGTACGTTCGGTTTTTTCACCTCTCGCTGCACGGAGCAGCAGGTCGTTTTGGAGTAGCATGGCGCAAAGATACGAGTGGAAGGGGAATCAAAAACTCCCAATTCTAAAAATAGAACCAAGAGGAAGGTGGAGCTTTAATTTTAGCAAGCTGCTAAAATTGAAGGGTAACTGTTGATTGAGACCTTTACCGAACAGGAGCGATTACATGAACTTCTGTTTCGCTGATGATCTTGTCAATGAAATAGCCGCTTAGGGTCAGCTTATTGGCTTTGGCGTAGTCCTGAATCTTTTCCTTGATTGTCTCTGGACTAGGCATGACCCATTTATTGCCTGTGACCTTGGCTAGAATGTAGCTGCTTTCAGAGAATTCTTTCAGCTCCAAGTCAGGTGCTCCAAAGGGGAGGTTGATCCCTGCAAAGACCTCTAGGGTGTCCAGCTTTCCAGCGGGCTCCCTGTAATAAATGGTATGCAATTTTGCACCTGGATGCAGTTTTTGGGTGCTTTGAATCGTTTGAAATAGTTGCTCCATGCCCTTGTCTTGGGGGGTGCCTCGGAAGGTTTGACCGGAAAGGGTATCTGGGGATTTGGCTTCGAGGCTAAGTTCTACGGGGCGATTGCCTCCTAATTGATCGAAGGCCAAATAACCTCCAAGCCCAAGGATTAGCAGTATGCTAGCAGCGATGAGTAGTTTCTTCATTACCGAATGGTGACTTAAATAGCAGTCATTTTTAACTGCATTTGGTGTAATTGGGTGTAG
>CAMCBC010000120.1 GCA_945872775.1 Spirosoma fluviale
ATCATCAAAATGAATGGCATCGATCTCGTAAGTGTCGACTACTTCGGAGATGATTTGAAGCAAATGGGCTTTCACCTCAGGCAATCCTGGGTCGTAATACCACTTGGTGCCGTATTTGAGCATCCAGTTGCGGTGCTTGTGAAAATCATGGTTGGGATTTAGCCCTGCAGTATTCAAGTCCATGGTGGCTCGGTAGGGATTGAGCCAAGCATGAAATTCTAGGCCCCGCTGGTGGGCGGCGGCAATCATCCAAGCCAATGGATCTTCTTGTGTTTTGGGAGGAGTCCCTTGTGACCCAGTAAGGTACTTGGACCAAGGGGCCAATTTGGTAGGGTACAAGGCATCTCCAGCAGTGCGAATTTGGACGATGACCGCATTGAAATGCAGCCCTTGGTAGTAATCTAAAAGTGCCAGGTAGTCCTTTTTTTGTTTTTCCCAGGAGTCTGTTCCAGAAATCGGCCAATCAATATTGGCTACCGTGGCGATCCACACCCCACGAAATTCCCTAGGAATCTCCGGAAGGGAATGGGAGACCGTTACAAAGGAGGCAGCGGGAGAGGCAGTAGGGAATTGAGTTTTGGCAGGTGAATTCGAGGTTGCCACACTGCTTTTGGAGGCAGGCGCATCCAACTGCTGGGCGGGACTAGCGACCCAGAGAAAAAAACAAAGTAGAAAAGGAGAGGTAAACTTGCGGGCCAGTTTCATCGCAGAATTAAAGCGTAGGAAGAGGTTTTAGGTTTATATCAGTCAATTTTTTCCGTAAGCGAATCATAAATGCATCCCCTGGATCTGACTTTACGGTACGGTAGTTGGGATCCGTCTCTTTCCAAAGTTCTGTTTTTTGAAAGCGCTGGTATTCATGATGTCCTATGACATAGTCAATCGGGTACTTTCGCTTGAGGTATCGGATGAGTTTTTCGTTGGCTTCCAGTTGGGCTTTGGTGAGGGGCATGTTATCGCTGCCAATGTTTTCGATGCCAATTGCCAAGTAATTGAGGCCAATCACGTGTCGCGCAAAGGTGGTTTCAGGCAATAATCGAAAGATGGTCCCGTCTCGGTCGATCAAAAATTGACTGGAAACATTCAAGTTGCTGGCTCCAGTAAGGTCTGCTCTCCCGCCGAGGGTAATCGGATTGAATACATCAAAGGTAACTTCAATGGTAGGGATGGCAGTCCAGTGCACAACCACCATTTGGGGCTTGATGGTGGCCGTGTTTTGCACCAATCCATGTCGTTCTTTGAGGTAGTTGAGGGAAAGTTGTTCCCGTTCGGCATTCCAGGTGATGGGTTTGTCAAAAATGCGTAAAGTAGCCTTTTGACTGCACGCAGTGAAGCTAATGCAGGTCAAAAGCCATCCAAGGATAAGCGTTAATCGGTTCATAAGTACAGGATAAAAAAGACCTAAGTACTAAGTTAGGCAGAAAAAGGGAGGAATGCACCTTGGCATAGTGAGAAACAGAAAAACTGTTTTCTTCAATCAATTTTCCGAACCGATCAGCCCCTTTTTTAGGAAAACATTAAAAAGTTACCCCGAATTTTTTACCCAAATCGTTCAAATCTTGGACTACTGAATCGTGCAATGGGATTCCTTCTTTTTTTCGAATGATTTCGAGTTCCCGCTCTGGATCTCCTGGGATCAAGACTTTTTCATTTCCAGCGGTAGGTTCGGCAGATCTAAATCTACGGATCCACTGGTCCATGTGCTCTTTAAATTCATCTGCTGGACGGAAGGCGTCTATGCGCAGGGCACCAAAAAAGTGGCCCATTCCTTCCCCAACAAGATTTGGAAGTGGGTCTAAAAAAGCAACAAAAGGAGGAACCCAGGGCCCATAATTGGCGCCTGAAAGTACACCCGATAAAATATCTACTACAGCCCCGAGGGCATATCCTTTGTGCGAACCATGTTCCCGATCACCTCCAAGTGGCAGCAAAGCGCCTCCTTCCTTGACTCCACTGGAAGAAATGGTTGCATTGCCATCTTTGTCCTGTACCCAGCCGGTGGGAGTTTCCATGCCTTTACGCTGCAGCACTTCTAGTTTGCCATTGGCAGCAGTGGTGGTCGCCATATCTAGCACGAAGGCAGGTTCTTCCCCGGCAGGAATAGCTACTGAAATGGGATTGGTACCCAAAAGTCGTTCCTTAGAAAATGTCGGGGCCACCAGCGGACTTGCGTTGGTCAGGGAGATGCCAATCATGTCTTGCTCCAAGGCCATCATGGCATGGTATCCTGCGATGCCATAGTGGTTGGAATTTTTGACAGACACCCATCCGGTGCCTACATTTTTGGCTTTTTCCATGGCCACCTTCATGGCAAAAGGCGCCACTACCTGACCAAGGCCTGCATCTCCATCTACCACGGCTGTGGAAGGGGTTTCGTGGGTGATGCGAATTTTGGGGTTGGGGTTGATTCTGCCTTTTTCCCAGAGTCGTACGTAGCCACTCAGTCGCGCCACTCCATGACTATCCACTCCCCGTAAATCTGCCGAAAGCAATACCTTGGCGGCGAGCTGGGCATCTTCGTCAGGACAGCCAATTTTTTTGAGCATGTCGAAGGTAAATTGGTGCAAGTGGGTATAAGAAAAATGCTGCATGGATATTTGAAAAATAAAGGGTGGGTGTCGTCAAATATAGAGAGAAATGGGCGTTAATCGTTCATTTTGAATTTTAAACTCAAGTTAAAATTCAATTAAATATTATATGCAGTACATTAATTTTAGTAAGGAAGACTAATCTCTCCAGATAGCATTCTGGAGACGGCGCCTTCTTTCAACGAATAGTGGGAGCAGCGCAAACTTTTGACAGCTAAGTGTTGCAAAATAAAGTCAATCAGACAGCTAGCCACCACAATCATGTCCACGCGCATGGCGATCATGCCTGGGATTTGGAGGCGCTCTGCTCTGTTTTTGGTTATTAGAAGTTTGAAAAGTTCGTAAAAATCGACTACTGGCAGTTCAAATACATGTTGACCAGTAAGCTTGCATTGCAGCATTCCTGCGTAGTACATGTCTACTAAGGTGTCAAAAGTACCGGAGGCACCTACAAAACCAGTGGGTTTGTATGTTGCGATGGCATCCAACAAGGGTTGCAGTTTTTCTCCGCAATACTGTTCTAGCTTTTCTACCTCCTCTGGTAAAATAGGATCGTGGTAATGGAAGGCGTCCAAAAGGCGCTGCCCACCGATTTCAAAACTTTGTTTCCAAAATGCCTGGGCGGCATTGCCAATGATAAACTCCACGGAGCCTCCGCCAATGTCCATCATCAAGTAGGTGTGTTCGTCCAAAGAGCCTGAAAAGTGAATGCCTTCGTAGATTAGCTGAGCTTCTTCTTCCCCAGAAATGACGTGAATTTCAATGCCGAGTTCCTCCTTCACTTTTTTAACAAAGTCGGGGCCATTGGTAGCATTACGCACAGCAGAGGTGGCAAAGGCAAAAATTTGATCGATGTTTTCCCCATCAATTAAGTTCTTGAAATGTCCCAGGGTATGGAGGGCTCTCTTCTCTGCGTCCGCAGTAATCTGATTCTGGGTGATGCCTCCTTGCCCGAGTTTTACAGCTACTTTTTCTTTGTAAAGCGTGATAAACTCTTTTCCATGCAATTCCACCAACAACAAATGAAACGTGTTGGTCCCCATGTCTATCACCGCTGCCTTCTTGGGATGTGTCATTGCCTTTTTTTGGATGGGCGAATATAGAAAGTTTTTTAAAAGTTCTATTTTAAGTTTTTGTACATCTGATAAATCACAGGTTTACAATTGGTTGATAGAAATTAAGAAATCGACTTCGAGAATAAAGGCTTTTTCTATCCGCGTCAGCGTTTATATTTGATACTAGAATTAATTCCCAAGATGACAGATCCAAAAAACCCAAATTACAGTCCTTCAAACCATCTGGAGAAAAATGCGCTTTTGGCAAAAAAAAATGCAGAAGCCGAATTAGGTGGAGGTGCGGCACGAATTGATGCGCAGCACAAAAAAGGAAAGCTAACCGCTAGAGAGCGGATCGCATTGCTTTTAGACGAAGGCACCTTTGAAGAGATCGACAAGTTTGTAATGCACCGTGCCAAAGACTTTGGCCTGGACAAAGAACATTACTTGGGAGATGGTGTCGTGACGGGCTATGGGGAGGTCAATGGACGATTGGTCTATGTGTATTCTCAGGATTTCACGGTCTTTGGCGGATCTCTTTCCGAGACGCATGCCGAAAAAATATGCAAGGTGATGGAGTTGGCATTAAAAAATGGAGCTCCAATTATCGGTATGAATGACTCTGGTGGGGCACGAATTCAAGAAGGAGTTAATTCCCTTGGAGGCTATGCAGATATTTTTTACCGAAATACCTTGGCATCTGGTGTTGTACCTCAGATATCTGCTATTATGGGTCCTTGTGCAGGAGGGGCAGTGTATTCTCCTGCGATTACAGATTTCATCTTGATGGTAGAAAATACTTCCTACATGTTTGTGACTGGGCCCAATGTAGTCAAGACAGTAACGCAAGAAACGGTCACTGCCGAGGAACTGGGCGGTGCTTCTACCCACAGCACCAAATCGGGAGTTACCCATTTTGCTTGCGCCAACGAGATGGAAGCGCTCAAGGGAATCAAATCCTTGCTGAGTTACCTCCCTCAAAATTGTGAGGATCGAGCACCTGTTTATCCCTACGAACTTAAGAAAGACGAGACGAGAGCCATTTTGGACTCCCTAATTCCAGAAAACCCGAATCATCCTTACGACATGCGGGAGGTGATTGGTGGCATTGTGGATGAGGAATCTTTTCTAGAAGTGCATGAAAATTATGCGGATAATATTGTCGTTGGCTTTGCACGCATTGCCGGTAGGAGTATCGGAATTGTAGGCAACCAGCCCCAATCCATGGCAGGTGTATTGGACAATCATGCCTCGGTTAAGGCTGCACGCTTTGTGCGCTTTTGCGACAGCTTCAATGTGCCACTTCTGGTTTTGGTGGATGTTCCTGGATTTTTACCTGGGACCGACCAAGAGTGGAATGGGATCATTACCAATGGGGCCAAGTTACTCTATGCGTTTTCAGAGGCCACTGTGCCACGAATCACGGTGATTACCCGCAAGGCCTATGGGGGAGCTTACGATGTGATGAACTCCAAGCACATCGGTGCAGATCTCAACTATGCTTGGCCGATGGCAGAAATCGCCGTGATGGGGGCAAAGGGAGCGGCAGAAATTATCTTTAAAAAAGAAATTGCCGAAGCGGAAGACTCAGAAGCGAAGCTCCAAGAGAAAGTGGAGGAGTACACGGCCAAGTTTGCCAATCCTTACCGAGCTGCACACCGCGGGTACATTGATGAGGTGATTCTCCCTTCCGACACACGAACGAAGTTGATCAAGGCCTTTAAAATGCTCGAAAACAAGGTGGATAAATTGCCACGAAAAAAGCATGGCAACATTCCTTTATAACAAAGAGAGGAGCTACGTCAACTCCTTAAAGTATTAAGTTTCAATTTTCTAGACAAAATAAGCATCGGTGCTCCAAGAGCCTTTTGCAGCGATCCCCTAACATATGAATGAGAATCACTTTCTAAGCAACTACCTCAATAACGCCTCTCCTACTGGATTTGAGGCTTCTGGACAACAAATCTGGCTGGATTACATCAAGCCCTATGTCGATAGCTACTTTACCGACTCCTATGGTACCGCGGTGGCAGTAATCGAGCCCGATGCGCCGTATCGTGTGGTGATTGAGGCCCATGCCGATGAGATCAGCTGGTTTGTCAACTACATCAAAGACGATGGCTACATCTACGTTCGTAGAAATGGGGGTTCCGACCACATGATCGCTCCCTCCATGCGGGTCAATATCCATACGGATAAAGGGATGATCCCAGGAGTCTTCGGTTGGCCGGCCATCCACGTGCGTAAAGAAGGAAAAGAAGATGCGCCTACCTTGGACAATATCTTTATTGATGTGGGGGCACAGTCCAAAGCTGAGGTGGAGGAACTGGGGATCCATGTGGGTTGTGTCATTACCTTCAAGGATGAACTGACCGAATTGAACGGCAAGTATTGGTCTGGCCGAGCGCTAGACAACCGAATTGGAGGATACATGATTGCGCAGGTGGCTCGAAAAATCAAGGAGTCAGGCAAGAAACTCCCCTTTGGTTTGTACATCGTTAATGCAGTGCAAGAGGAAATTGGTCTTCGTGGAGCGGAAATGATTGCGCAGCGAATCAAGCCCAATGTGGCGATTATTACCGATGTGTGCCACGATACCACCGCGCCATTGTACAGCAAAATTAGCAGTGGAGATCAGGCTGCGGGCAAAGGCCCAGTGCTTACTTATGGCGCTTCAGTACATAAAAAGTTGCTTGACTTGATTATTGCCACGGCTCGAAAGCATGACATTCCTTTTCAGCGGGCTGCGGCTTCGCGAACTACTGGAACGGATACCGATGCCTTTGCCTATTCCAATGGGGGCGTTCCTTCGGCGTTGATTTCATTACCGCTCAAGTACATGCATACTACCGTTGAGACGGCTAGTAAAAAAGACATCGAGCAAGTCATTGAACTGATGGTTGCCTTCTTGGAGGATTTTGATCCCAGTTTTGATTTCCGATACATTTCCTAAATAGTGCCATTTTTAAGGTCTTTGTAGAACCGATTTACTAATCCTCTTGCAGATCAATTTGCAAGAGGATTTTTTTTCCACTTATAAAATTTTGGGATAGGTCTTTCGAGGACTTAAAAAATGTCGCTACATTTCTTTTCCTTTTGCAAGCTTTGAAAGCGATTGGGTGGAGTTACAGCCAATAGAAAATAAATCAAATAATGAAAAAAGTCATGTTATTGGGAGCGGCAGCAGTTGGGATGCTGTTTGCGTGCAGCCCAAAGTCTAGCGAAAATGCAGCCGCAGGGGATTCACTCACCGTGGCAAGCCTCGACAACGTGTTGAGCCCAGAGGAGCAGGCCGAGGGATGGATGTTACTTTTTGATGGAAAAAGTATGCAGGGTTGGAGAGCCTTCAATGGGGATACGACACCAGCCAATTGGATTATTGAAGAAGGTGCGATGAAGGGCTTGGGTGCTACAGGAGGGGAAGATTTTGGGGGAGATGTGGTTTATGGCGCACAGGAATTCGAGGAGTTTGAGTTGAAATTCTCTTGGAAAATATCCGCAGGGGGTAACTCAGGCGTTTTCTATCATGTTGTGGAAGGCCCTGCGTACAAGGCTCCTTATTATACAGGTCCAGAATATCAAGTGATTGATCAGTTGGGCTTTGGGCAGCCTTTAGAAAAGTGGCAATCTCTTGCGGGGGATTATGCCATGTATGAGCCGGACTACGAAGGAGTGGTAAAGCCAGCAGGGGAGTGGAACGAATCCAAAATCACCTTTTCTGAGACTGGGGCTAGCTATTGGCTGAACGGCAAGCAGACGGTGGCCTTTGTTCCTTATTCTGAGGACTGGAAAGCGAAACGAAATTCGGGCAAGTGGAATGATTTTCCCGATTACAAGATTGCCCGCAAGGGACTCATTGCATTGCAGGATCATGGGGATCCTGTATGGTTTAAAAACATAAAAATCCGACCCTTATGAAAAAGATATTTTTAGTAGCGCTTTTGGCAGTAACAGTGCAGTTTGCTTTTGCACAGAAGAAAGAGAAATTGTTTAATGGCAAAGACCTTAGCGGTTGGAAGGTGTATGGCACCGAAAAGTGGTATGTAGATAGTAATGGCTTGTTGGTATCGGAAAGTGGTCCGGACAAGGGCTATGGGTACTTAGGCACTACTGCTGATTACGTTGATTTTGAGGTAGAGTTGGAGTTCAAGCAAGAGGCAAATGGAAACTCTGGGGTGTTTATCCGCTCCACGGTAGATGGTACTAAAGTTTCAGGCTGGCAAGTAGAGGTAGCTCCTCCAGGAAATGATACCGGTGGAATTTATGAATCTTATGGCCGAGGCTGGTTGATCAAGCCAGATCTAGAAAAGGACAAGGCCTTGAAGTTTGGAGAATGGAACAAAATGAAGATTGTGGTAAAAGGAGACCGGGTGACCTCCTATGTCAATGGAGTAGAGATGGTCAACTATGCCGATGAGAAGATTGGTGCAGGAAAAGGCGGTGTTTTGCTTCAAATCCATGATGGAGGAGGAATTAAAGTCTATTGGAGAAATATTGTTTTGAAAAAATTATAGTTTACCAAATTTTAAATAAGTTGATGCCCTGTAAAATCTGATTTACAGGGCATTTTTTCTGTAAATTTTTCTTGTTCAGGCTCAAGCACTTGTGCAATTCCTGGGTAGATTCTTGATTTATTCTTGTCAAATGGATTCTTTTTGCGATCTTTGCACTCCCAAAAGGCGGGAAAGCTTCCTAGAAGGAAAGGGAATTAGATTTGAACTATTGATTTGAGAGGATAAATGGGTTAAAATTTATTTTCTCGAATTAGTTGTGCTGAAATAGAGTTTGATTACCTTTGCAACCCTGTTCGGAAGGAACGGGAAAAAATTAGTGGATTAAAAGGGTT
>CAMCBC010000121.1 GCA_945872775.1 Spirosoma fluviale
AAAAGGAAAAATTGATCCATTTACTTACACGGACACCAATCTTTCGTTATGTCAGATGATGGTTCAAAACGCACTGAGTAATGCCGTCAAGTATGTCGAAAATGGAGGTGAAATCAGCCTTTCAGGTACAATTAATGGGGATTGCTATCAGGTGGTGATCGAAAATGATGGAGCAGGAATCGACGATAAGTTAATTGGGCAGGTAAAAAATGGGTTGGTGTTTTTGAAGGATGTTTCTAAAGAAAAATCAGGATTTGGCCTTCAAATCATGTACAAAGTAGCACTTTTTCTTGGGGTTGGTTTGGAAATAGGATCCCAAACAGGGAAAACTCGGGTTTGCTTTAGCTTTCCAATTAAATTCTGACAGCCTTTATTTTTTTTAAAAAAAAATGAAAAAAAATCATTTTTTCATTTTGTCTTCATGTTGGAGCCTGTATTTGGTATCATAATTTAAACTTCTTGAAACCATTTAAAACCAAACCACATGAAACTATTTAAAAACCTTTTGTTACTGTCGTACTTGCTTTTTATGGCTGCCTGTACTGAGCAAGATGAATTAGCTTCCATCACTGAAAAAATTTTGGAAGGAGCCACGGCAATTGATTTGGCCCAGACCTCTGGTCAGTTGGTCAGCGGTACTAGCTTTACTATCGGAGGAAATTCATTCCAAGCGGGAACGATTACGGGTAGAGTTGCAGGGACTGAGGAAACTGCAAAATCCCCAGGAGATTTGAAAGGAATGGATAAAGGCAAAGGAGGGCACAAAGGCATCATGGATGGCTTGAATTTGCTTGCTCCAAACGATGAAATCCTTGCAATCGTAGAAGCAGAAAGTGCCGGCGATATTCGAGGATTCCGCATGTTCAAATTTGGAGGTGCAACAATCACACATTACGATGCGGCTGGAAAAATTGTTGAGCTTCCAGTAGCAAGCACGGTAGATGGTCCTCATGGAGGCCATAGTGGCAATCAATTTCCAGAGATGGACTCTTTATTGAGTTTGATTGTAAAGTCGAAGGTTGATTTTGGTACTGGCGTCACTGTAACAAAAAATGATCAGCAAATCACTCGTAAAGGAGTGATTGTAATCAGCAGAAACAAAGTTGGGATTGTGCTGACAGAGAAGGTTGAATTTCAGAATTATGTTGTCAATGGAATTCAAATCAGCGGTGTAAAAACTATTGTTTCGGAGTTTGATAAAACAACTGGTAAAGGAAGTGTGAAATCTAGTGTGGCCAATGGCAAGTTTGTCTTTGCAGATGGAGAAGTAGGGATTTGGACTTCTGAAAAAAATAGAACTTCTGAGGTGGTCCGTGGCACCGATTCACGAAAGCCCATCAGTGGAAAGATCCTTACCAATGTAAAAACTGCGATTAAGACGGCTTCTGGTACCGTAATTTATTCTCACGAAACTACTACCCCTCTTGAGGTTGATCTTTCTTGTTCAGGAAAAAGAAGAGGCCCTACTTTGGGTAAGTTAGAGACTGCGTATCGCACCAATAAAATATCGGTGAATTTTGGTGACGGGTCTTGTACCAATCAAACCATTACTATCACTATCAATGGAGTAACCACCACAAAGACCATAGGAGGTTAATTGATAAATGCTGTATAAAAAAAACCGATCTGAATCATTCAGATCGGTTTTTTTATTTCATATCCTCAGGATTGTCTTATATAAATTGGTAATTATATGATTTTCTAAAATCTGATTTCCATCAGCACAGGGAAGTGGTCCGAAGGGTATTTTTTACCGTAGTTGTCTGTCAGGATGCCATGACGCAAAACTTCAATCTTGCCCTGCACAAAAATATGGTCGATGATGCCAGCTGGCATTCGATCCCATTCGAAGGCAGTAAAGGTACCTTTGGGACCATAGGAGGGCAGCTTGGAGATTAAACGCGCATCCTTCCAGGTTTCCTGGTCGAAGATAACTTGGTAGGCAGGATTTTCTGGTTCTACATTAAAATCTCCCATCCAGATCACCGGAAGCCCTTCTCGATTGATTTCTTTGATTTTTGAAAGGACCAGTTTGCTGCTTTCCACTCGGGCTTGCTGTCCGATATGGTCGTAATGCACATTGAAAACGAAGAATCGTTCTCCTTCTGCCGAGGTAAATTTCCCCCAGCTGCAAATGCGATTCAAGGCCGCATCCCATCCCTTGCTTGGAACTTCTGGACTTGGTGACAACCAAAATGTGCCAGAATCTTCCAGTTTGTAACGGATGGGATCGTAATGAATGGGGGAAAATTCGCCTTTAGTAGCACCATCATCTCTGCCCACACCGATGGAGGCATAGCCAAGCCCTTCGTTGAGTTGCTTCAGTTGATGTGCCAATACCTCTTGCGTGCCCACAATGCCGATTTGATGAAATTGAATCAATTGGATCACCTGAGGCGCCCTGTCTTTCCAAAGGTTGCCCTCGTCCTTGGGGTTGTCCCAGCGAATATTAAATGTGGCAAATCGATGCGTCTGTGCTGAAATGGTGGTAGTAAAAAGCTGGAAAAACAAAAGTAAAGGAAGCAGGGCTGTGTGGCGTGAACGAGACATAATTTGGAAACTAATTCGTGAATTGATGGCTATGTCTTAAAATTGCCTATTAATTTCATGAAATGAAAACGATCAATCCCAAAGACTTAGCTACGCCAGAACTTCATGCCCTTTTGCAAGGGGCTGTCACTCCGCGGCCCATCGCCTTTGTGAGTAGCATCAGTGGAGCAGGGGAGGTCAATTTGAGCCCTTTTTCTTTTTTCAATCTTTTTAGTGCCAATCCCCCGATCCTTGTTTTTTCTCCTTCACGAAGGGTGCGAGATAATACTACCAAGCATACCTTAGACAATGTGCTGGAGGTACCCGAGGTGGTGATCCATGTAGTGGGCCATGATTTAGTAGAGCAGATGTCCCTCGCGAGTACAGAATACCCGAAGGGGGTCAACGAATTTGTGAAAGCAGGATTGACTGCAGTACCTTCAAATCAAGTAGCTCCGCCGCGGGTGAAGGAAGCTCCTGTTGCTTTTGAATGCAAGGTGCTACAAGTGCTGCCCCTAGGCGATCAGGGAGGGGCTGGTAATTTGGTGATTTGTGAGGTGATTCAAATTCACCTCGATGAAGCCATCTTGGATGCTTCTGGAGCAATCGCACCACTCAAGTTGGACCCTGTAGCAAGGCTGGGGGGTAACTGGTATACCAAGGTTACACCGGATTCCTTGTTTCAAATACCCAAGCCTTTGACGACCCTTGGGATAGGGGTAGATCAGATTCCAGAAGAAATTCGAACTAGTACGGTGCTGAGTGGAAATAATTTGGGGCGATTAGCCAATGTGGAGCGTTTGCCTAGTTCGGAGGAACTCGCCCTGTTTTCTGCCCGAGAGGACTTGGAAGATATCAGGCGTCGCTTCCGCTTGGATGCAGAGTCCTGGATCGATCACCTACACCGTTGGGCTAAGGAAGAACTGGAAGCCGGCAATGTCGATTTGGCTTGGAAGATTCTTTTGCAAAAACCCTAAAACAAAAAACTCAGCAGAATTGCTGAGTTTTTTGTTTTGAATCTTATTTGATCACTATCTCTTGTGGCATGCGTACTTGCACCCCTTGGTAGTTTTTCAATTTTTGAATTTTTTGGTAGAGCGGGTACTGATCTCCGAGTTGGGTCTGAAGGATGCGAACTTGTACTTGATCGCTAAATGAAACCATCAACTCCTCAAACCAAGGCTTTTTCTCAGGATAATACACTACTCGGTAATCTTCTCCTGCTTTGATCTTCGCTGCTGCGATACCGATAGCCGTGTCCAAGCCACCCAAAACATCAACTAATCCACGTGCTTTGGCTTGCGTGCCAGTCCAAACTCTTCCAGAAGCTACCTTACGAACTGAATCGGGATGCATGCCACGACCCTCGGCCACTCGAGAGATGAAGGTCTCGTAGCCATCTTCTACAGAAGATTGGATGATGGTTCGCTCTACCTCAGTGAGTGGGCGAGCCATATTTCCAAAATCTGAAAGTTCACCGGTGGAGACTACATCGGTGGTTACTCCCAACTTCTCATTTACCAATTCCTGAACATTGAATAAAATCCCAAAAATCCCGATGGAACCCGTGATTGTGTTTGGCTGTGCTACAATCGTGTCCGCAGGAGCAGCAATGTAGTATCCTCCCGAAGCTGCTACCTCACCCATGGATACAATCACTGGCTTCACTTTTTTGGCTTCCGACATTTCTCTCCAGATTACTTCAGAGGCCAGAATAGATCCTCCTGGAGAGTTTACGCGCAAGACAATGGCTTTGATATTTTCGTCTTTTCGGGCTTTGCGAATTTCCTTCGCAAACTTTTCTGAACTAATCGCTCCTTCCGCATTTCCATCAACAATCTCCCCTTCAGCAAGGATTACTGCGATGCGATTGGAGGAGGTGATGTTTTGGCTTTTTGCCATTCCACCAAGGTCAGTGGCATTGATGGTTTCAATTTGATCGTCTTCTTTCAGCCCTAACTTTTCTTTTAGGATGCTGTGTACCTCATCTTCGTACTTTAGGGCCGTAGCCAACTTGTAGGTTACCGCATCTTTTGGTTTGCGAACAAGCATTTGCTGATTGATGCGAACCAAACTGTCTTGCGCAATGCCTCTCGATTTTGCGATTAGCTCAAGTGCATGGTTGTTGATGTCATCCAAGAAATATTGGGTTTGTAGGCGATTTTCTGGGCTCATTTTATCCAAGATAAAGGGTTCCACGGCACTTTTAAATTCACCTACTCGGAAAACCTCTGGCTTGATGCCTACTTTTTCAAAAAAGCCTTTCAAGAAAATTCCCTCGGAGGAAAAGCCATTGAAGTCCATTCCACCCAGGGGATTGAGGTAAATTTCATCAGCCACAGAGGCCAAGAAGTATCCGCCTTCTGAGTAAGCTTCATCGTAGGCTACGATAAATTTCCCTGATGTTTTGAAATCAATTAAAGCTTCTCTAAGTTCCAACAGACCCGCTTGCCCAGCGCCAAATAAGCCGGCGTTGAGGTAAATCCCTTTCACGTTTTCGTTGGTTTTAGCCTCAGCAATAGCCTTTTTCAAATTCACCAATCCGGCAGTATTTTCTCCGCCAAAAGGATCTAGAAATGAGCCAAATACCAAATCTTCATCTGAGGTACGCTCCACTAAGGTGCGGCCATTGAGATCAAGGTGAAGGATGGAGTTTTTTTCCAAGGTCACTTCTTTCTCAGAAGAGGAAGCAACCAACCCTATAATCCCGAAAAAAATAAGCATTGCTACAATGCTGAATACAAATAGGCCCACGATGACGGCCAAGACATTACCTAGAAACTTCATATTAGTTCGTTTATGACTGTAAATTTAGGCTAATTTGAGCAAGCTTTACAAAAATTATACTAACGAGAAATGCAAACTGAGGTTGTATTGGGAATTGGTGGCAACAAAGGGGATCGGGCAGCCTATCTCAAAACCGCAATTGAGGCCCTATCCAAGCAGGTAACCCTAGTTGGCTGTTCCCAAATTTATGAAACAGAGATCTGGGGAGGAGTGGCGACCACCGGAAATTTTTTGAACCAAGTGGTTTGTATCCAAACCGATCTAGATCCAACTAGTTTGTTGGAATTGATCCAAGGAATTGAATTGGATTTAGGGAGAACGCGGGAGCAGCATTGGGGTGATCGAACCATTGACATCGACATTCTCTATTTTGGAGCAGAAGTTTGGAATACCCCCACCCTCAGCATCCCACATCCTTACCTTGCGCAACGACGATTTGTCTTGCAGCCCTTGGCCGAAATCCTTCCAGGAAAAGTCCATCCTGTTCTAGGGAAAACAAGCCTTGAGTTACTTGCTGAATGCACCGATCAAGGGCAGGTTTCAGTATGGAAGGAAGCCAACTAAAAACTCCCACTTTGAAGGTGGGAGTTGGAGGGTTAGAGTCCAGAAACGATTGCTTCGGGGTGGATTTTTTTAACCAAGCCCTGGAGTACTTTTCCAGGTCCACATTCAATAAATTCAGTGGCACCATCGGCTACCATTTGCTGGACGGATTGGGTCCATTTCACAGGCGCAGTCAGTTGGGCAATTAAATTGGCTTTGATTTCGGCTACATCCGACACAGCAGTGGTACTCACATTCTGGTAAATGGGGCAGATTGGGGCATTAAACTGAGTTGCTTCGATTGCTTTTTGAAGTTTCTCCCGAGCAGGCTCCATCAGTGGAGAGTGAAATGCTCCACCTACTGGTAGAGTTAGTGCTCGCTTTGCACCCGCGGCCTTGAGCAGCTCGCAGGCGATTTCAATGCCTTTGGTGGATCCAGAGATCACCAGCTGTCCTGGACAGTTGTAGTTTGCTGCCACCACTATTTCTTCGGTGATGCCGGCGCAAATTTGTTCGACGATTTGATCCTCCAAACCTAAGATTGCCGCCATGGAAGAGGGGTTGATCTCACAAGCTTCCTGCATGGCTAGAGCGCGTTGAAATACCAAGGCCAAACCATCTTCAAAGCTCAAAACGCCATTGGCGACTAGGGCGGAAAATTCCCCTAAAGAATGGCCTGCTACCATGTCTGGAGCAAAGTTTGGGGTGGTTTTCGCCAAGATCACCGAGTGTAAAAAAATCGCCGGCTGCGTTACCTTGGTTTGCTTGAGTTCCTCCTCTGAACCTTCAAACAAGATATCTGTAATTCGAAAACCGAGCTGCTCATTTGCTTTTTCAAATAAGGACTTTGCGGTTGGATTTTCTTCATAAAGTGATTTTCCCATTCCTGGGAATTGGGCTCCTTGGCCTGGAAATACGATTGCTTTCATTTCTTGAGTTGACGAAATTTAAGCCTCAAATATAGAATTTTTTTAACAGTCCTTGAGAAGGGATTAGAGCGTCTCCAAGGTAGGAAAGTGCTTGGAAAATACTTCTTTTCGGTTCTCTGAAAGCCAGCGAATAAATGCTTTGACGGCAGGGGAATGCTTTTTTTGCTTGAGCCAGATTAGATTCCAATCCGCCTTTATAGGGAGTCCAGGCAATTCCAAAAGAGCGATTCGGCCCTCTTTGATTTCCTGGGCCATGGAAAAATTGGACAACAGGGATGCCCCCAATCCGGCCATTACTGCCTGCTTGACGGCTTCGTTGGTTGCAAGCTCCAGGTTGCTTTCTACTTGAATGTCACGATCCTGGAAAAATCGCTCCATCATGGTACGGGTACCGGAACCTTTTTCTCGCAGTAGGAAGGGAACTTTTTTCCAGTTGCCCGCTTGAATATGGGCAGCATAGGCTTCTTTATTTTCTGGAGAGCAGGCCAAAAACCACTTATTATCTGCCAGCTGTATGCTTTCCAAATCTAGTTCATCCGGCCATAGAGATACTAAAGCCAAATCAGTTGAGTTTTCTTGCAAGTGTGCCATTACCTTGTAGCGGTTGGAAACCTCCAAACTGATTTCTACATGGGGGTGAATTTTCATGAAGTCCGCCATCAAGTAGGGGATGATGTATTTCCCGGTAGAAACCGCAGAAATTCTGATTTTTCCACCAAGAAGCCCTTTTAGCTCCAGCATTTTCTCCTCAATTTGGCCGAGTTCTCCAAAAATACGATCTGCCGTGTCTACCAATTCTTGGCCAAATTCAGTGATATGAATTCGCTTTCCAATGATTTCGGTGAGTGGTACTTCAAACTGTTCCTGTAAATTTTTCAACTGGATGGAAACCGCTGGCTGAGTCATACTCATGGCTTCCGCAGCTTTGGTGATGCTTTGAAATTTGGCGATGGCCTGGAAGGCTTTTAGCTGATGTAGGGTGATATTCATAAGATAAATTAATTCAAAAATGATAACGAATTAAAATATATTATGTTTTATTTTTTTTCGATGTGTTCAGAAAGGATATTTGCACCATGGATTTTCAGATTCTCATCAGCAACCTCAGCAATCCAAGCCTCCTTTTTTTTATTCTAGGAGTTTTGGCGGTGAAACTGAAGAGTGATTTAGAGATCCCCCCAACTAGCGCCAAGTTCATCGCCTTGTATTTGATGATCTCCATTGGGTTTAAAGGAGGACAAGAGCTTTCCCACAGCGAATTTACGACTGGAATATTTTGGGCCCTTGCATTTGGTGTACTGCTTTCCGCCTCCATTCCTTTTTACACCTTTTTTATCCTAAAGCGAAAGTTAGGGGTGCCCAATGCCGCAGCAATTGCCGCTGCCTATGGATCTATTTCTGCGGTAACCTTTGTGGCTGCAGCTGCATTTTTGGAGGTGCAGGGCGTCAGCTTTGGGGGACACATGGTTGCCGTTATGGCCTTGATGGAGGCTCCTGCGATTGTTTCTAGTATGATTTTATTACGAAAATATACTCCCTCCAAGTCCGAAGGAGGGCTCAAAAAAATCATCATTCATGCCTTCACCAACAGCTCGGTATTGTTGATTTTGGGAAGTTTGGTGATTGGATTGATTGCGGATGAAAAGCAGGCTGAGGGGATTAAACCCTTCA
>CAMCBC010000122.1 GCA_945872775.1 Spirosoma fluviale
CTTTTGGCAGCTTCAATGCGACTGTAGAGCCATTGCCAAGATCCCTTTTCAAAAGGTTTCGGCTCCTTTCCTGGAGAATTTGTTAACCAAGAATACCCATTTAATGGCGCCTTGAAATTCCCTTCTCCCACTTCAGGTAAAGCGATTAAGTTCAATCCTTTTCCGGCGTAACTTTCTTTAAGCTTCTCCCAGGTCCAACCTTTGTGTTCTTCCCCTTCCTCAGGGCTATCCGCATGCTGTTGGTCCCAGATTGAATGGGAAATGATGCGAACATGCTTGAGTTTGGTAGAATCTGCCTCTTCCAGAGCTGTACCGATAATATCAATTGGACCAGCAGCAAGAATGACTAAAGGATTTTTTTCGGAACTCTTGTTGATCTGAATGGTGATTTCGATGATGGCATAGTTGGGTGCATTGACCGCTTCGATAAACTTGGTTTTTTTGAACCCAAACTGCTTGGCACCTAAAAAAGCACTTTCCCGCATTTGGGCGTCAGCACCCGAATGGGTTTTGTTGGAACCCCAGGTATGGCTACTGAAAGCATAGACCATTACCTGTTCTTGGAGTTCCTTTGCTGCAAGCACAGCCAAGGTCAATGGCGTCGCTGCCCAATCCCCTTTTCCATGTTCATTTCCATCAGCAACTATCACAATCCGCTCCCCAGAGTAGGGAATGTCCTGCGCCAAAGACTCTGAGGAAAACCCGGAAACAAGGATGAAAAACAAGCCTGTAGCAAGCGAAATTCTAGACAACTTAGAAGTAAAAATTATCATCTTATTATATTGTAAATCAATAGTTTAAATTAATTTATTGAAGTATTTGTTAACCTACATGAATCGTTAAGATTCAAACGATCAATTAGTTTATACGGCTTTTCAAAACGAGCAACTGCACGGGATTAACGGGATCATTTGTGAAAATATAGATATTTCGCTGATCAATCCCCTTTCGTCCAATGGGATCGAATATCAAGTTCAAGTCCATTTTTTCTCCCGGTAAAAGCACCTTTTTTGGGTACTCAAGAACCAGACAAGAACAGTTTTGCTGGATTTTCCGGATTTCCAAATCCTGCTGTCCCAAATTGGAAAGCACAACAGTTTGGCGACGGACAGCACTGGATGCTATTTGTCCCAGGTCAATCACCTTTTGCGCAAGGTAAAGCTGTGGTACGATGTCCAAGTCACTTTTTGAGATCGGTGCAAAATAATCAAACAGGTCAGCAATGATGGACAGCTCAATAGGTTCCGCTGCGCCCCATTTAACTTGAATTTGATCAGCTACAGCTCCGAGTTCGGGACGCATACTGGCAGCATAGCTAATTTTCAGCAAGCCTCTTTCTTGCGGCCTCACAAATTCTTGGACCTGCTTCACCTCCACGTAAGTAGGTGCTTTCACTGCTAATTTGTTCTTTTCAAGTAATTGCGATCCATAGTTAAAAAATTCCAAATACTTGACTTTGGGTTCATTATCAAATACATCACCCATGTTTACCTTCTTCATGCGAAATCCCAAATTTCCCAATTTCACAGGATAATTCCGTTCCAAATTGGAAGGATAAAGTATTGCAATCCCTTCAATAAAAAGTGAGTCCAGTACCTGTCCTTTGTTACCCTTTACAAGTACCAATTTGGAAAAGAAACCGGCAGCAGAACTAGGATCAAAGTCAACTAAAACTTTCCCGGACTGACCTAGAACTATGGAATCCTTTGAAAAATCAGTGGTGGTACAGCCACAATCCGTCAATACTTCTTGGATAGCAAAGGCACTTCCTTGGCTTACCGTATAGTCAAATGCGACTGATTGAACTCCCTGCTCCTGTAGAATTGTACCCAAGTCAATCCGGTTAACTTTCCATACTAACTTGGACGGACCTTGCTGCTGCGCATAGCCTTGCAAACCAAACAAAAGCCCTGAAAAAAGAAATAAAAACAGCCGAATCATGCCTGCAAGTAACAAAAAAATATGGCAGTTATGTAGCCTGATTTAGTTAATTTGCATCAAAATTGACCCAATGGCAAGAGTATTAACAGGGATTCAGAGTTCAGGAAGACCCCACTTAGGAAATATTTTAGGAGCAATAGTTCCTGCTATTCAATTGATTGAACAGAATAGTAAGGAAGAATCTTTCATCTTTATTGCGGATTTTCATTCGCTTACCAGCCAAAAGGATGGAGCCATCCGCAAGCAAAACACACTGGCAGTAGCCGCTGCCTGGCTGGCCTTTGGACTAGACATTGAAAAAACAGTTTTTTACCGCCAATCTAGAATCCCTGAGGTAGCTGAACTGAGCTGGTACCTCAATTGCTTTGCACCCTTCCCCATGCTTGCCAATGCACACAGTTTTAAGGATAAATCGTCTCGTTTGGCAGATGTGAATGCAGGTCTATTTACCTACCCAGTACTGATGGCTGCAGACATTTTGCTGTATTCCGCAAACTTGGTACCCGTTGGAAAAGACCAGCTCCAACACTTGGAAATGGCTCGAGACCTAGCGAGTACCTTCAATCATACCCTTGAAGAAGATATCCTGACCCTTCCAGAAGCACGAATTGCTGAAGATGTGATGACTATTCCAGGTACGGATGGCCAGAAAATGAGCAAGTCCTACCAAAACATCTTGGATATTTTCTTGCCTGAGAAGGAACTCAAGAAAAATGTTAATGCCATCATCACGGACAGCACGCCTTTGGAAGAACCCAAAGACCCAGATACTTGTACCGTTTTCAAATTGTATAGCTTAATGGCCTCTCCGGCACAAACGCAAGCATTGAGGGCTCAGTACCTTGCAGGTAACTTTGGCTATGGACATGCAAAGAAAGAACTATTGGATCTCCTGCTCACCAAATTTGCGGCTGAACGAGAGCGTTTTGACTTTTTCATGAACCATCCCGAGGAGATCGAAAAACGATTGATCGCAGGCGAGGAGAAAGCGCGTGGAGTAGCACTTCCGCTTCTGAATCGTGTTCGAGAAAAATTAGGCTTCCTTTAATTCAACTATTTCAAAGCACCTCTCTAAAATACTCTCGATCAAAAATTCGAGAGTAAATCCATTGAGGAACCTGATCGTGGTAGGGCATTAGATCCTGGAGCACTTTTTTCTGTGTTTGGTGCGCTTGCATGACTTGAAGTGTTCTGGAAAAGTACGGCTGGGTTCCAATGGAGAAATCCGGTGCAGGCAGACCTTTTTCAGGATCCTTGGGGTAATTTTTCTGAAAACCTGCCGATAGCTTCAGCGCAACTTCGATCTGTTTTTTACTCAAAGTGACCTGAAACAACTGCTTAGGTGCAAAATCGGTTGAGCCTCGGAATCCAAGAAATACCTCCTCCACTGCCTTTCCTGTTAGCCTGTGATCCGAGTGTCCATAAAGCCCCACCTTGGAATCATAGGAAAGTAAAACATCTGGATTCTGGGCCTGAATTAAGGCATAGACCACCGACTTCAAGCTATCCATTCCTAGGGCTTCGATACCCCCATCGGCATAATCTAACTGGATCAATTCATCTACACCCAAGGTTTGTGCACTTAGTTGCATCTCTGCCGTACGCAGTCGTGCCAACTCTTCCTCGGAGGGAATTTGAGCAGCATTGCCTTTCTCCCCTCGTGTCAAGCAGACCAGGGTAACTTTGTGGCCAGCTGCCTTCAGACCCATGACCGTACCCGCTACGGTCACCTCATCGTCAGGATGAGGAAAGATGGCCAATACCTTTTGTTTGGGTGCCGAAGGGATCAATTCCTCCCGCTGGGTCACATCAGAATCATGCAACATTCCTCTTCCCCAAACAATCAATAGAAATGGGGAAAGCAGTAGCAAGCCCACTAAACCAAGCAAAATTCCTATGCCTAGTTTTTTCATTCCGACTTGGTAAGTGTGGACAGGTAACTCACGAGATCACGGATATCACGCTTGGTCAATAAGGTGCCCATTGGAGGCATGCTGGATGCTCCCAGTGCAGAAGAAGCAATGTCTTTCTTGGCAAATTCCTTCACTTCGGTACCCACCTTCACACGCATGCTATCCTTGTTATCTTCTAAAAGTAATCCAGTGACTTTCGTACCTGCCACAAGGGTCAGCGTAACCGATCCATAGCCCGGGGCCAGTCGTTTGCTTGGCTCTACCAATGCAATCAACAGCTCTTCCTTGGATAGTGTCTTTCCAATGTTGTCCAATGCAGGTCCCGCATTTCCGCCCATATCATCATAGGCATGGCAGCGGATACACTGAGCCGTTTGATTTTGGAAGAAGATATTTCTCCCTTTACCAACATTCCCAGGTGCAAGTGCTCCCACATACTTCTTCCAGGGTTCCCCTCCTGCTTTTTCCTCCAAAAGTGTTTCGTAATTAGTTTTTAAAGGAGTAGAACCAGTGGCCAGTACTGCTTCTTCCAGTTCTATCCAAGTACCTTCTGGAAGTTTACCTACCTTAAAGTCACTCAAAATAGTAGCCCACTCCGGAAAATCTTTGCTTCCTTCTAAGCTTCCTAGCGTAAGTAAGGCTGTTTGCTGCTCTGCTAGCGTTCTTTTCTTTAAAATATCCATCAAAAGCGGCACCTTTTGGTCATTGGGCAGAGAAGTCTGTGCGATCAAGCCAAGACCTGCAACGCGCACCCCTTCGGACACATCGCGCATCGCATAGGAAATGGCATCGCTTAGGTTGGATGCATTCATCGCCACCAAGGAATTCAAGGCTTCTACTTTTACCTCCTGAGAAGGATCAGTTTTCAATTTACCAAACAAGAAATCTGCCATATCCACCATCCCTAGTTTGCCCATGGCCTTGATGGATTCACGTCTGAGTTCAACCACTGAACTCTTTGCTTGCAGCTCTAAGGTAGCACCTACTTTTTGCTTGATTAAAGCAGGATCACGAGTCACTTCTCCTCGATACCTTCCATCCACACGGTCCAAAACCGATGGGCTTGCCCAAGTACCAAGCGTGGCTAAGGATTCTTTTTTCAATGCTTCTGAAACTCCTGGCTTGGCCAAGTAACCAAGCACATAGTTTAGATTTTCCTCCTTGCCCAGGCGCTGATTCGCACTGATCACGCGTCGAATCAACGGTTCGTTGGTGAAAGGAGTAGTTGCCAATAGCGCTGCTAACTTTGGCATCGCTGCAGGCACGGATAAATCATCGTGAATGGCTCGGGCAGCTTCCGTGACGATATCCTCTTCTGCATCCCCCAAGAACTTGGCTAGCTCAGGTGATGCCAAGCGTCTTAAAGCAATAACTGCTCCCATACGAACGGCCTTGGAAGGATGAGTGGATAGCGCTGCCAATGGGGCAACTTGGCCGATTTGAGATAAGGCAAACGAAGCCCCATGTCGTAAAAAGGCATCTTCGTCATTGTTTGCTGCCAAAAGCTGAATTAATGGCTGTATTGCAGCTGCATCTTTTGCTCGGCCCAAGGCTTCGGCACTAAAAAATCGAACGCGTGCATTTTCATGGGTCAAATTCGCAATCAACTCCTTGCTGGCCTCTTTATAACGAATATCTCCTAGCCATTTGGCAGCTTGCGCGCGGATCTCAGGATCAGCATCTTTCAATAACGCCACAAGTGGCTTGGCATAGCTTCTATCGTCAAGCCTAGCCAATTGGCTCAATCCTAAGATTCCATGGATACGGGCCAATTGGTTGCTCTTGTCTTGAATGACTAGATTAAACTGGTCTGCGCCTTTTTTGCCACGCTTAACCAACTCAAATTGAGCCTTTCTTCGGATGCGAAGGTCTTCGAAGTACAACTTTAACTTCAAGTCAGCTTCGGATAATTTTTTATAATCTGCCTTAATTTCTGCTTCAGTCTGCTTTTGCAAGGCCCAGCCTTTTGCTGTCTCATCGGTCAATTTCCAGATACGCCCGTACCCTTTATCGTTCCACCCAATGACCCAATCCGCCATAAATAAGGAGCCATCGGGAGCAAAATCAATTCCTGTGGGCAGAAAATTCCCTACTATTTTTTCAGTTTTGGTAAGTTCAAACGCCGCTCCTTTGGGTTGCAATTGGAAGGCATGCAAACCTGAGTTTGCAGCGTTACCCACAAACTCCACCACAAAGAAATGATCCTTCCAACGCTCACCTAAACCAGCACCTGGGTTAAACGCCATCCCGGTAGGACCACTGACATAGTTCATCAAGGGAGGAGTAATGAAGGTAGCCTGTCCCTCCCAGCGTGGAAGAAACAACTTTTCATCCATCCACACCTTGTAGGTATTGTTGTTTGGGTCTCGGTACTTACCAAACTGCCAGTTGATCCGCCAGCCTGAATCCGAACCGCGAGTAATGTATACCAAACGTTCCTTTTCACCGGCATGATCCCCGTCGTTGTCCACAGAGATCAAGTTGGTATGCTGATCAAACACAAACTCGTGGGTATTCCGTAGTCCCCCTGCAAAAATTTCGAAATCAGATCCATCTGGATTGGATCGAGCAATGACCCCATTGTTGGAATGGTTGTATTCCGTACCATCGTCTCCTTTTCCATTAAATCCAATATCTCCAATGCCCCAATAAATTCGGCCATCAGGCCCCATTTCTACTCCTGACATGCCATGTGCACCAAAACCAATATGGATTCCATAGCCATGAGAAAGTGACTTTTTCTCATCCATAAGGCCATCCCCATTGGTATCCATCAGGCGCCACATGTCTGGCCCTGCTGCCACATAAAGGGCATCTTCTGTTTTCATGACTCCCCCAGCCACATCGGTCACCTCCTCGTGAAAGTCATACACCTGCTTTTGACCCCAATCGGCCATCCCGTCTCCATCGGTATCCTTGAGTTGGAATACCTCATTCCGCTCTTCCAACATGTCTTTCCAATCGTGCGAGCCATCTCCATTCAAGTCTGCAAGCCATTCGTTTTGAGCAGATCGCTCTGGCGAAAGTTCTGTTCGGAGGAAGTTCCGCTTGTCTTCAATGGTTTGCAAAGCAATGGAGCGGATTTCCCAATCCTGATGCCCTCTGATGTCAAATTCGGCATTGTTTCTTCTTGGTGAACGGCTGTAGTAGATCGATCCATCGTCCGCCACATGGATGGCAATTGGGTCTTTGACCAAGGAGTCTACTCCCCACACCTCCATTTTCAATCCCTCAGCGAGAATTGGGGTGACGGAATTTCTTGCCGCCTCGGCTTGAATTGCGATCTCTTCTTTGGTAAGGGTTGTAATTCGTAGGTCAACCGGTTCTTTCTCTTTGCAAGCTGAGAATACCGCAATGAAAAGGATCGAAAAGATCCCTAAAAGTTGGAGGGAAGAATTGATTTTGAGCATGGGTTCATGTGAATTAACTGCCTGAAAATATAAAAAAAGGAACTAACAAACGAACCATTGCAAGAAATATGGAGCAACAAAAAAATCCCAACCTTATGGCTGGGATTTTTCTAATCACTCCTAAAGTTTAAAAATAAATTTTACAGATTAGGGTGAAAATCTGTAGTCCGTACGGGAATCGAACCCGTGTTTTATCCGTGAAAGGGATACGTCCTAACCCCTAGACGAACGGACCTTAAGAAAAAACCAAAAATGAAAAGTGCCCTTAAGTTGCACTTCTGTAGTCCGTACGGGAATCGAACCCGTGTTTTATCCGTGAAAGGGATACGTCCTAACCCCTAGACGAACGGACCATTTGACCCACAAAAAAGTGGCTTTTTCAAAGGATGTGCAAATATAGCCAGTTCAGCTAATAATCCCAAAGTGGCTAGAAAATTTCTTTTCAATCCTCCCCTAATCTTCTGAACCAAAGCAGTAAAAATATACTTTACCTGTAGAACGACATTTTCTGTAAATTCACTTCAAATTAAACTCATGTCCGCAACCGCTCCCACCCTTCGCGTAGCTATCAATGGATTTGGAAGAATTGGTCGCTATACCGCCAAGCTCCTCCTGAAAAATCCAGATTTCAATTTGGTAGCGATCAACGATTTAGCTGATCCTGCTGCCATCGCGCACTTACTGAAGTACGATTCGGTACATGGGAAATTTGATGCTACCATCAGCCACACCCCTGGGGTATTGAGAGTCGACGACCAGGAAATCGCACTCTTCTCTGAATCAAATCCTGAAAATCTTCCTTGGAAAGAGCTCAACATCGACTTGGTTTTTGAATGTACAGGAAGATTTACCCTAAAGAAAGATGCAGAAAAACACCTTCAAGCTGGCGCAAAAAAAGTAATTATTTCCGCCCCCTCCCAAGAGGTATCCATCCCCATGGTCGTGCTCGGAGTCAATGATGAAGTGCTTTTGGGCGGAGAGACAATCGTTTCCAATGCCTCCTGCACTACCAACTGCCTTGCCCCGCTGGTAAAAG
>CAMCBC010000123.1 GCA_945872775.1 Spirosoma fluviale
CCATAGGGTACTGATCAAAATGTGCTATTTTAGGCCTCAAATATAGCAATCCCGACCTAAAAATTAGGATGCCTTATAAATAATTCGCCGCTCACATGATTTTGGAGTCCCTAGACCTCATTCAATTTAAGAACCACCTCCACAGCAAACTGACCTTCAGCCCGCAGATCAATTGCTTGTTGGGAAGGAATGGAAGCGGAAAAACGAATGTGTTGGACGGCATACATTACCTCTCCTTGACCAAAAGTGCCTTGCAAAGTAGCGATGCACTGAGCGTTCAACATGAAAAGGAATTCTTTTCGCTAATTGGAAAATTTAAAGTGGAATCCCAGCCACTGGAAGTTCGCTGCACCTTGGAGCAGGGAAAAAAGAAACAGATTTTCCAAAACGGAAAGGCAGTCGACAAAGTCAGCGACCATGTCGGTAAAATTCCCTTGGTTTTAATTGCGCCAGACGATACCGAGCTGATCAAAGGCGGCAGTGAGGGGCGGCGCAAATTTTTTGATGGCCTACTCGCCCAGTTGGATCATCCCTATTTGGAGGAGCTTATCCGCTACCACCATTTTCTCAAACAGCGCAATGCACTGCTGAAGCAGTTTGCGGAAACAGGCAGGCGTGACCTCACCTTACTGAGTACTTACGATGAGGAAATTATTTCCTTGAGCCAGTCCATTGCGAAGCGAAGGGCAGCACTTTTGGAAGAAATCGCTCCTTTGCTCCAGCACTATTATGAGAAGCTCTCGATGGGTAGAGAAAAGGTAGCCTTGCACTACGAAACCGAAGCTTTGCGTGCGGATTTTCAGGACTACTTCATTCGGCTACGCCAAAAGGACTTTGTGACCAAAAACAGCAATGCAGGAATTCATAAGGATGATTTCGAGTTTCAGATCGATGGGCATGCCCTGCGCAAATTGGGTAGTCAAGGGCAGCAAAAGTCTTTTATCATTGCACTGAAGCTGGCACAGTTTGCCCTGTATGAAAAAGCCAAGGGGGAAAAACCCTTGCTGCTCCTCGATGATATTTTTGATAAGCTGGACGAGGAGCGAATCGGCATGCTGATGCAGTTGGTATCGCAGGGCAACTTTGGGCAGCTATTTATTACGGATGCACGGCCGGAGCGATCCAAGGAGATTCTGAAATCACTACAGGTTGAGGTATCCTATTTTTTCTTGGAGGATGGAGTAATTTCCAAAAAATAAGGGGCCGAAGCCCCTTTTTAGTTTACCATAAGATAGTTGGATATTCTCCTTGCTTGTGGAGCTGCTCCAATGCCTCGATCACCACTGGACGATCTTCGGTGTAGGTCACCCCAAACCAGGTTTTTCCGCCTGGGAGAATTTCAAAGGCTGCTTTATTGTCCTGAATCAGGTTGTTCGCTACGGTAGGAATGTAAAATTCCGACTTCAAGTTGCCTAGATTGGCTGGTAAGAACTCTTTCCACATGCCTTCAATTTCCTGAAACACGGAAGGATGGAATCCCCAAAAATTCATACTTACAGGGGTATTTGGAGCAATCTCCAAGGCTTCTCCTTCCCCTCGACTGAGGATTTTATCTCCTTCTTGGGCGATGGAAGTTCGCTCGGTCATCCCAATAAGCTGTCCTTTGGCATTCGTATCGCAAACCCCCCGGCTTACTGTTCCGTGGGCAGAAAGCACATTTTTCAAGGCATAGCCCACCATCGCATGGAGGTTGGGCTGTACGGCAGTGGTCAAGAACTTGCCTAGAACCTCAAAGGCCTCTTTACCATAAAAATCATCTGCATTGATGACTGCGAAAGGCTCATGAACCGCATCTTTTGCACAAAGTACTGCATGCGCCGTTCCAAAAGGCTTCACACGATCCGCTTGCTTCAGATCTGCAGGTACAAAGCTGTCCAAGGATTGTAACACCCAGTCTACCTCAATTTTTCCTTGAAGCTTGGGCATAAACTTTTCCTGAGCAATCTCCAGGATCTCTTGCCTCACGATAAATACTACTTTCCCAAATCCAGCTCGAATGGCATCAAAAATGGAATATTCTAAGATGGTCTCCCCGTTGGGTCCAAAACCGTCAATTTGCTTATTTCCTCCGTATCGACTGCCCATGCCGGCTGCCAAAACTAGAAGTGTTGGTTTGCTTGTCATTGTATCTATTAAAAAACGTAGGCAAAATTACCCCGAATTCTATTTTTAGCAAATTCAAGAGCATTTGACATAAGTTTATTTTTTACCCTATTTTTTAAATTTTAACATTTCTAGTTTATTTTTTACTCTATTTTTAAACCATTTTTTTATCTAAAAACATATTTTTTTATTTTTTTGATTCTTTTTTTATCTTGTTTTTTGATTTTTTGCAAATTATTAACTTATTTTCCATCCTGTTTTTAACAAAACCTCTCATTCCTTGAAAAAATGAAAAAAATCGAAGCCATCATCCGCACTTCTCGCTTTGATTACATCCACCGCTGCATTTCCAAGTTAGGCGTCAAATTTCTCTCCTTTTACGAAGTAAAGGGGATGGGATTTGAGCATGCAAGACAAGAAATGTACCGAGGAGTAGCCTACGAGCCCGCCTACATCCCACGCACCAAACTTGAAATCGTAGTTCCAGACGATCTAGCAGAGGGCGTAATCAATTGCATCCTGCAAGAAGGAAAAACAAATGAGGTAGGGGATGGGAAAATTTTCGTATACGAAGTGCTCGAAGCCTACCGAATTCGCAATCAAGACACCGGCGAAGACGCACTCTGATTCCACCACCACATACACCTCTGCTCTCAAACCTATGCAAGCACCTATTCAAGACCTATTCACGATCAACAACCTCTGGATGATGATTTCCACCTTGTTGATTTTTATCATGCACCTCGGATTTGCTACCCTGGAAGCAGGGCTTACCCGAGCCAAAAACACCGTCAACATTCTCTTTAAAAATACGATCATCCCTGCCATTGGCTTGCTCACCTATGCCTTGGTTGGCTTCAACCTCATGTATCCAGGTGCTGAATTCGCAGGCTCCTTTTTTGGGTTTTCTGGATTTGGACTCTCCCTGCCCGAAGGATGGGACAGCAACAATTACAATGCAGGCTATACCTACTTCACCGACTTTATCTTCCAAGCCATGTTTGCCGCCACGGCTGCCACCATCGTGTCGGGAGCGGTAGCCGAGCGGATGAAGCTAGGCCCATTCATCACCTTTTCACTTCTCTATGTGGGATTCTGCTACCCAGTTGTGGGCATGTGGAAATGGGGAGGAGGGTTTTTGAACACCCTAGAAACCCCTTTCTATGATTTCGCAGGTTCCACCATCGTACACACCGTAGGGGGATGGGCAGCTTTGGTAGGAGCATTTCTACTTGGTCCACGTATCGGAAAGTACACCCCTACTGGGATGAAAGCGATTCCTGGCCACAACATCCCCATGGCCACTATGGGTGTATTTTTACTCTGGTTTGGTTGGTTTGGATTCAATGGCGGTTCTGTGCTCAGCGCCGACCCAGGCACCGTATCCAGGGTATTTGTAACCACTTCTTTAGCTGCCTCAGCAGGAGCTATTGCCGCCTTAATCACCTCCTACATCAAATTCAAAACCTACGACATCACCATGGTGCTCAATGGCATCTTGGCTGGACTCGTGGGCATCACGGCAGGAGCGGATAAAATGGGTGTGCTCGATGCAGTGTATATCGGAGCCATTGGCGGCATCTTGGTGGTCCTTGGCGTCATTGCTTTTGACAAACTCAAAATTGACGATCCAGTCGGAGCCCTTGCAGTGCACTTGGTTGGGGGGATCTGGGGAACCCTTGCTGTGGGAATTTTTGGAGAATTGGCGGGATTGAACCAGCTACTTTCCCAATTCATTGGAATAGCTGCAGTAGGTGCCTTTTGTTTTGGTAGCTCCTGGCTAATCTTCTTCACCTTGAAGCGAACCGTCGGTATCCGTGTCGATGAAAAAGAAGAAATCGAAGGACTCGATATCAACGAACACCAGATGCGGGCCTATCCCGACTTTGCCTCTAAAGATTAAAAAACTAATCCACCAAAAAATCCCCTGGGAAGTCAAAATCTCAGGGGATTTGCTTTTTATGCACTTGGAAGCAAGGCCAAGGGCCCTACATGGCGCAGCAAAATAGTTTGATGCAAGTGGCCAAACTTCGCATAACACCAAACCTTAAATTCTAAAAACTCCTCGGGAAGCAAGTATCCAAGCCCTTTTTTCAGCTCTCGTTCAAAAAGAAACCTATTGAAGCTTACTTTCTGTAAAATAGTCTTTACGTAATCCAGCATGGTCTAAAAATTTTGAAAGGATTAACTGATTTTAAGTTTTTGTACGGCAGCATATCCCAAGATGTTGCGTTATTTTGAGGGACCTAGCTGAAATTACTCTATTTTCGTATCCATGATGAGTGCTGCACGACATGTATTGACTTTCTTCTGCCTTGGCATATTGCTATCGTTTCAGGCATTTGGGCAGGAGGTAAAGGTGGACCTCGGGCCAGATCAACTCGGCATCAACGAGACTTTTACGATCAAAGTCACTCTCTCCAACGAAAAAATAAAGTCCTACGATCAATTTCCTGAGATTCCAGGATTTCAAAAGCAAGGCATCTCTCAGTCCTCCTCGATGAATATCATCAATGGGCAGATGAGTAGCTCCAACAGCATCATCCAGTATTACAAACCTTCTCGAAAAGGTCAATTTACCTTGCCCAAATTTTCGGTACTCATCAACGGCCAAGCAGTGGCTTCTCCAGGAAAACGAATTACCGTCACCGATGCTGCTGCAAGTGCCCCAAGTGGGGGTGACGCCTTCGACCCTTTTGCAGATTTCTTTGGTAGAAATGAAGGAATCCCTGAATTTGTGGAAATCGCTGACGATGCCTTTTTCGCAGTCAACATCGATAAAAGCGAAGTGTATGCAGGCGAAGGATTTACGATGGACATCTCTTTCTTTATGTCCGAGCAAAACCAAGCTCCCTTTCAATTCTATGAGGCAGGAAAGCAGCTCGATGCCATCTTGAAGAAATTAAAGCCTGCCAATGCCTGGGAAGAGAACTTCAGCATCACCACCATTGAACCTCAAACCGTAGAGCGTAACGGCAAAAAATGGGTGAAATTCAAGGTTTTTGAAAGTACTTTTTTCCCTTTCTCCGAAGGAAAAATAGAAATTCCACGCGTGCCTTGGGAAATGATCAAATACAAGGTTGCCAAGAATCCATCTCTCTTTGGCGCGAATCGGCAAGAAGACTTCAAAACATTCTACTCTAGCCCTAAAACCATCACTGTAAAGCCCTTGCCTCCGCACCCTTTAAAAAGTGAGGTACCCGTAGGAATCTTTCAGCTTCGCGAAAACATCACCACACTGGAAGCAAAAACTGGGGAAGGATTTAACTACAATTTTGGAATTGCAGGAATCGGAAATATCAATTCCCTCGCTGCTCCAAAGCGACTTCCTGGCACAAACCTAAACACCTTTGATCCCAATGTGCGGCAGCAGATCAACCGCGGCTATGGACAAATATCAGGCGTCAAAGAGTTTGACTACTTTGTCACCCTCAACGAAGCCGGAGAATACCCATTGGATCAATATTTCAGCTGGATTTACTTTGACCCCGAGCGTGAGGTATACGATACACTCAAGCCACAAGCACTGATTCGTGTGACAGGTGAATCCAAAATTAATGAAGCCTTGTCTGGTCAGCGCCTTGGTGGCATCTACGATAAAATCGCCACTGAAAGCAACCAATTTTTAAACCAACAATATAAGTACTATTTTACCAACGCAATCAATGTATTACTTCTAGGAGCACTAATTCTCTTGGCAGTAATCATCTTCCGAAAAAAGTAATGGGCAATACATTTGGCAAGCTTTTTAGGCTCACCACCTTTGGTGAGTCGCATGGCAAAGCGCTAGGAGCGATCCTAGATGGCTGTCCCGCAGGCTTGGCCCTTGATCTTGAAAAAATCCGGATGGAAATGCAGCGCCGCAAGCCCGGCCAATCCAAAATTACCACCCAACGCAAAGAAGAGGACGAAATCGAATTGCTCTCTGGAGTATTTGAAGGGAAAACCACCGGCACCCCGATTGGCATCTTGATTCCCAATGAAGATCAGAAAAGTAAGGACTACGCACACATCGCAAATGCTTTTCGCCCTTCTCACGCTGACTATACCTACTTTGAAAAATATGGACACCGCGACCATCGCGGGGGAGGCAGGTCTAGTGCCCGCGAAACAGCCGCTCGAGTAGCAGGAGGAGCCATTGCCAAGCAGCTACTCGCCACCAAAGGAATCACAATCCAAGCCTATGTCTCCCAAGTAGGAGAGATCAGGCTTGAAAAACCCTATACTGCCCTCAACTTGGACTTGGCGGAAGACAATATCGTTCGCTGTCCAGATCCAGAATTGGCAGAAACGATGATTGCCCACATCGACCAAGTTCGCAAGGACCGCGACACCATCGGCGGGATAGTCTCTTGTGTGATCAAAAATTGCCCTCCAGGATTAGGCGAACCTGTATTTGATCGCCTTCATGCCGAGCTTGGAAAGGCGATGTTGAGCATCAATGCCGTCAAAGGCTTTGAATACGGCAGCGGCTTTGAAGGGGTGACCATCCGCGGCTCCCAGCACAACGATGCCTTTGAACAACGAGATGGCAAAATTCATACCCTCACCAACCATTCCGGAGGCATACAAGGAGGCATCAGCAACGGGGAAGACATCTACTTCCGTGTGGCCTTCAAGCCAGTAGCTACCCTCATGCAAGACCAATCTTCGGTCAATACGGCCGGAGAAGCCGTGACCGTCAGCGGTAAGGGCCGACACGATCCCTGTGTGGTCCCCAGAGCTGTGCCTATCGTAGAAGCCATGGCGGCACTTGTACTTGCCGACTACCTTCTCCTATCCAAAACCAATAAACTTGAAGCCATTTAAACCAACCCAGTTTTGAAAAAAATACCCTTACACACGCAAATTATCATCGGACTGGTTCTTGGTCTGATCTTTGGCCTTGTCTCCATCAAGACGGGAATGCCCAAGTGGATCACCTTGGATTACATCAAACCGATAGGCACCATCTTCATCAATGGATTGAAGATGATTGCCATGCCACTCGTGTTGGCCTCGCTAATCATCGGCGTATCCAACTTGGGGGATATCTCCAAGTTGAGCAGAATAGGTGGCCGTACGCTATTCTTGTTCTTAGCTACTACCGTGGTATCCATTTGCATCGGCTTGACCCTCGTCAACGTATTCCAACCCGGAGCAGCTCTTCCTGATTCTACTCGGGAGAACCTCATGGCCTTGTATGAAGGAGATGCCGGTAAGCGCGCAGCATCAGCCTCTCAGCTTCAGGATCAGAGCCCACTTCAGCCTTTGATTGACATGGTGCCGCAAAACTTCTTTTTGGCAACCACCGACAATGCAGCCATGCTACAAGTGGTATTCTTTGCCATCCTAGCGGGTATTGCCCTACTTCAAATTCCAAGATCAAAAGCAGAACCTGTCATGGCCTTCTTTGACGGATTCAACGAGGTGATTACCCAAATCGTCAACTACATCATGGTTCTCGCTCCTTATGGTGTATTTGCCTTGATGGCTTCCTTGATCGTGGAAATTGCTGGAGATGATCCCGATTCGGCCCTCACGCTACTTTTGGCTTTGCTCAAATACAGCTTGATCGTCTTGGCAGGTCTTTTCATTGTCATGGTAGTCATGTTCCCACTCTTGCTCAAGTTCATGACCAAGGTTCCAGTGGGTCACTTTTTCCGTGCCATCCGCCCTGCACAGTTACTCGCTTTTTCTACCAGTTCCAGTAATGCTACCCTGCCCGTAACCATGAAGATTACGGAAGAGGAGCTGGGTGTGTCTGAAAACATCTCCAGCTTTGTGCTGCCACTAGGAGCAACAGTAAACATGAACGGTACCAGTTTGTATCAAAGTGTGGCCGCCGTATTTATAGCCCAGGCGCTAGGCATGGAACTCACCTTCGGCCAGCAAGTGATGATTGTATTGACCTCCACATTGGCGGCAGTAGGATCGGCAGGCGTGCCCGGCGCAGGCTTGATTATGCTCATCGTCGTGCTCGAAGCCATTGGTATCCCAGCAGCGGGCATTGCGTTAATCATGGCGCCTGATCGAATCCTAGACATGTTTAGGACCGTAGTCAATATCACTGGCGACGTAGTGGTCGCAGCGGTCATCGCCAGCAAGGAAGGCGAAGTTTTGGAAGGTGTCGAAACGGATGCTGCACCTGCGGAAAAGGAGTAACATTGCATTCCCTAATCACAAAAAAAGTCCCGTACGA